>NZ_CAKRAS010000018.1 GCF_934295145.1 uncultured Eubacterium sp.
TATCTGGCAGAAGATTTGATTGAAAATGAGCCAGAACTTTTTGAATAAAATATGCCGTTGCGAAATCTGATTTATGTTACATGCATCTATTCAGCATTGACCAGAAATGAAAATTTATATGGAAGAACAATGATTCCATTGCCAGAACCGAAATTTGTGGTATTCTATAATGGAACAGAGAAGATTCCAGATGTAGTGGAGCAGCGACTGTCAGAGGCTTATATAAGACATTCCGGAGAGACTGATCTGGATTTGAAGATTACGATATTGAATATTAATGAGGGACATAATCGAGAATTAGCAGAGAAAAGTCCTACATTGCATCAGTATATGATTTTTGTGGATACTGTTCGAAAATATCAGGAGCAGATGAAATTTGAACTGGCAATAGAAAAAGCTGTGGACGAATGTATCAGCAATGGAATCTTGTCAGATTTTCTGAAACGTAATAAAGCGGAGGTCTTAAGGATGAGTATTTTTGAATATGATCAAGAAACACATATGAAGCAGGAGCGGGAAGAGTCAGAGGCAATAGGCGAAGCAAGGGGAAAAAAGAAGGGACATATAGAGACGTTGACCCGGCAGGTAATTAGAAAATTAGCCAGAGGAATGAATGTTGATGAAATTATCGACGCATTGGAAGAAAATACTGATGAAATTCGAGAAATTTGTGAGATTGCAGGTAAATATGCTCCAGATTATGATGTAGACCAAATCTGTTCAGAATTATTAGAAGAATGATGAAGTGAATCATGAGTTAGTAACTTACGAGTAGATATAAATAATGTTTTTTATTAGGCAGATATGTATTGGATAATTAACAAGGGCAGAGATGAAAAACTCTGCCCTGACCATTTTTTAGAATCATTATACCTGATAAAATTCTTTATACCATTCCGCAAATTTACGAAGTCCGTCACGCAGACTGGTAGCTGGTTTGAATCCATAGTCACGCTCTAGGGCAGATGTATCAGCGTAGGTAATCGGTACATCGCCTGGCTGCATAGGAACAAGTTCTTTGTGTGCATCGAAATCGTATTCTTCCGGGAGCACTTTGGCACGGATCAGTTCCTGTTGAAGGATATCGACGAAATCTAGCAGATTTTCCGGATTGCTGTTTCCAATGTTGTAAACAGCGTATGGCGGAATCGGAAGTCCGTCTTCTCCGTTTTTCTTTTCCGGAGCTCCCTGCATAACACGTTTTACACCTTCTACGATATCATCCACGAATGTGAAGTCTCGTTTGCAGTTTCCGTAGTTGAAGATCTGGATGGTATCACCTTTTAAAAGTTTGTTGGTAAAGCCGAAGTATGCCATATCCGGTCTTCCTGCTGGGCCGTATACGGTGAAGAAACGTAATCCGGTGGACGGAATGTTATACAATTTTGAATAAGCATGAGCCATCAACTCGTTGCTTTTCTTAGTTGCAGCGTAAAGAGATACCGGATTGTCTACTTTGTCCTCGGTGCTGTACGGAACTTTTTTGTTTGTTCCATAGACAGAAGAGGAAGAAGCGTATACCAGATGTTCCACACCTTTTGCTCCATTGTCATAGGAATGACGGCAGGCTTCCAGAATGTTATAAAATCCAATTAAATTGGACTGGATATAAGCATCTGGATTTGTGATGGAGTAACGGACACCGGCCTGAGCGGCAAGGTTTACAACGATATCCGGTTTGTGTTCTCCAAAAATCTGATCGACTAGAGTTTTGTCAGCCAGATCTCCTTTGTAGAATTTATAATTGGAATCGGTGTGTGCGGCTACACATTTTTCAATTTCTTTCAGACGCCATTCTTTGATGGATACGTCATAATAAACGTTTACGTTGTCCAGACCGATGATCGTGATCGGGGATTGTGTATTTAAAAGTTCCAACACAAGGTTGCTGCCGATGAAGCCGGCAGAACCTGTGACAAGGACAGTTTTATTATGTAAATCTAAGTTCTGCATATCTTATTGAAACCTCCTGTAAATTTATGCTAATTAATCTCTCTGGAACAGATCTCGTGTGTATACTTTATCTTTGACATCATCCAGGCAGCTGTCATATCTGTTTGCAATGATGCTGTTTGTTATTTTTTTGAATTTTTTCAGATCATTGACTACTTTGCTTCCAAAAAATGTGGTTCCGTTTTCAAGTGTTGGCTCATAGATGACAACGGTAGCACCTTTGGCTTTGATTCGTTTCATAACACCCTGGATGGAAGACTGCCGGAAGTTATCGGAATTTGATTTCATGGTCAGACGATATACGCCAACGATAACCTCTTTTTCTTTGTTCTCATCCCATTGGCTGTTTGCTTCATATGCACCTGCAAGTTCCAGAACACGATCTGCAATGAAATCTTTTCTTGTTCTGTTACTCTCAACAATGGCAGACATCATATTCTGCGGAACATCGTTATAGTTTGCCAACAGCTGTTTGGTATCTTTTGGCAGACAGTAGCCGCCGTAACCGAAGCTTGGGTTATTGTAATGAGTGCCGATACGTGGATCAAGGCAGACACCGTTGATGATTGCTTTTGTATCGAGACCTTTCATTTCTGCGTAAGTATCCAGCTCATTGAAATAGGAAACGCGCAGTGCGAGGTAAGTGTTTGCAAATAATTTTACAGCTTCTGCCTCAGTAAAGCCCATGAACAATGTGTCAATATCTTCTTTGATGGCGCCTTCCTGCAGCAGGGCAGCAAATGTATGAGAAGCCTGCACCAGTTTTTCATTGTTCATATCGGTAGATACGATGATTCTGGATGGATATAGATTGTCATACAGTGCTTTGGATTCACGTAAAAATTCCGGGCTGAAGATGATATTTTCGGTCTGATATTTCTCACGGACAGATGCGGTATAACCAACCGGGATGGTGGATTTGATGACCATGATCGCATCCGGATTTACTTTCAGCACCAATTCAATGACTGCCTCTACTGCGGAGGTATCAAAGTAGTTCTTTTTACTGTCATAGTTGGTCGGAGCTGCAATGACAACGAAATCAGCATTTTTATATGCGGATTCTCCGTCCAAGGTTGCGGTCAGATCCAGTTCTTTTTCTGCCAGATATTTTTCAATGTAATCATCCTGAATCGGAGATTTACGGTTGTTGATCAGATCAACTTTTTCCGGGATGATGTCTACGGCAGTAACATGGTTGTGCTGTGCCAGCAGAGTGGCGATGGACAGACCAACGTAACCGGTTCCTGCTACTGCAATGTTGTAGTGACGATCCAGAGTGGTAGCAGAAGCACTTTCTGGTTCTTCTTCCATAAATAAATTTGTGATGTCGAAGTCTAATACTTCTGCGATGGACTGTAGCTGATCAATAGATGGGGTGTAGTCCATGTTTTCCAGTCTGCCGATCATTCCACGGTGAATTCCGGTGATTTCGGATAACTGAGCCTGCGTCAGATGTTTTTCTTTTCTTTTTTCTGTGATGGTATTGACCATTTTTTCAATTGATAATTTTTTCATAATTTATTCCTTTATAAATGCTATTCTAAATGACATTTCTTGTGTTGCTTATCTATTGGAAATAAGCGATTTCTATAATATCAGCTTTAAAAATGGAAATCAATAGAAAATGGTTCAAAAATGAAAATTCTATTTTAAATGGCATAGAAATGACATTTAAAATGACAAAGCAAAGGAAAAAGTGTTAATAATATAAAAAACAACGGCATTTGGACCGGTTATATGTTACCCAGATGTGAAAGAATTATGTCCCGGGATTGCGTTAATGAATGATTCTGTTATAATTGGTAAGCATAAATTGTTCAGGAGGATTTTTGTATGGACATTTATCAGATTCTTATCACTTATAATCCAATGTGGTCCTGGAGAGAAATATTGTGTTTTGGCGTAGTTGCTGCTTTGACATTGTTTGTTCTGATCCGGGCTGTTCGCCACGGAAGGGTGCAGATAGTGCAGGCCATTGCGCTGATGATGTTTCTGACATTTTTGGCGATCGTATTTGAGTCCACTGTGTTTACAAGAACGACGATTACAAGGCAGGCGGAATGGATTCCGTTTTGGTCCTGGCATGCGATCATACGTTATCATGATATGGAATTGTTAAAGGAAGATTTGCTGAATTGCTTGTTGCTGTTTCCGGCAGGCGTTTTATTACCCTTTATTGTGAATCAGAGGATAAGACCCAAAGTAGCCTTTTTTGTGGGATTTCTGATCTCACTTGGTATTGAATCGTGTCAGCTGATATTTGCAAGAGGACTGTTTGAGTGGGATGATATGATTCATAATGCGCTGGGGTGTATGTTTGGATGTATATTGGTGGATGTGTTGTGGAGATGTTACAAAAAAGTAAAATTTGGAAAGAAATAAAAACCATATAAATTCAGTAGTATTCAAAATTGTCGTCAAAGTTCAAAAACGTGCCAGAGAACTAAATATCTCTTGGCCTCTTGATGAATCAATGACCGACACAGAACTTCAAAAGCTTATGCTCTCGAAAGAGAGCAAGGTATCTGCCAACAAGCGGATACCGGTGAGATATTAAAGGCTTACATATTTGTAGGTGTAATGACTTACAATATAAAAATTAAGAACTTACCATTTTTTTGATGATAATTGAAAAATAATAGTGTATGAAGAAAAAATACTTGTTATAATCTAAATATAAATATGATAGAAAGTTGGTAGTAGTTATGTGTGAGAAAAAAGAATTGAGCTTTTCAATATTCATGCTGTATAGTCTTGCGGATAAATGGAAGATGTCTCCAGCCAAAGTATATAGAATATTAAATTCAACAGGAATTTTGGATAATTATATCATTAAATGTTATGATGTTCTTCATACGCAGGGAAAAGAATATTTGGTAGAAGATATTACAGATTTCGTAAGAGAAAAAGGAGTTAATGTATGATTGTATATCATGGATCAACAGAAATTATAAAAAATCCGGACGTAGTACATTCGAAAAAGTATTTGGATTTTGGACGAGGATTCTATATTACAACTTTTGAAAATCAGGCAAAGAAATGGGCAGTTCGAAAGGGCATGAGACAGGAAAAGAATGCAATAGTTAATGTTTATGAATTATCTGAAGCATGGGATGATTTTAATGTATTATCTTTTGAAATAGAGAATGAGAAATGGCTTGATTTTGTATGTGCATGTAGAAGAGGACAGCCGTTAAATAAAGAATATGATATTATTATAGGAAATGTTGCCGATGATGACGTGTTTAAGACTGTAGATATGTATTTTAGAGGTTTATGGGATAAGGAAAAGGTATTAGGTGAATTGCGATACTATAAGATGAATAATCAAATATGTATTGTAAATCAGGAAACACTGAATAAACTTATCACTTTTAAAAGAGCATATGAGGTGGAAAATAATGGTAGATAAGAAGCAACTGGAAGAAGTTTATAAGCAGAATTTGGAAAATGATATTATTAATGCAATTTCTGAAATGAAAGGAATAGATTTGCGGAAGGCATTTGATATTTATTATTCCAGTAAACTTGCTGAACAAATTTCAAGAGACAGTTATGGGATAGAAAATATGGATGCAAAATATCTGGCAGAAGATTTGATTGAAAATGAGCCAGAACTTTTTGAATAAAATATGCCGTTGCGAAATCTGATTTATGTAACCTGTGTATATGCTTCGGTTATTACAGACACAGATTGTAACGAAATTGAAGCAACAATATCCGGATTATGTGAATAGTGAGCATTTAATTTTTGCAATGAATGAAGTATTTGCAAATACAGGACATACGTTTGTTGTGTTGGTGGACGAGTGGAATTGCCTGTTTCGTGAATATCAGAATGACAAAGAGGCACAGAAAAAGTATCTTGATTTTTTGCGGATACGTATAAAGCCGATGGAAACGACAATGTCTCCATCGGCTTTTCAAACTTTAATGTGTCTTCCGATTAATATACTCTGTCTTATACTTAGAATAAATAATCTTCTGGCTGCTGTACAATCCGTAGTAGCCTGACAGCATGTAGCTCAGTGCAATCGCAATCAGAAAATATGGCATTCCCTCGAATCCAAACAATTCAAAGCAGATCAGCAGTGAAGTGATCGGACTATTTGTAACACCGCAGAATACAGCACCCATACCAACGGCGGCGCACAGCGGAACGGAGCATCCGGCAATGGTTGCGAAAAAGGTTCCGAAAGTTGCACCGATAAAAAGGGTCGGTACGATCTCGCCGCCTTTGTATCCGGCTCCCAGAGTAGCGGCGGTAAAGATCATTTTCAGAAGGAAAGCCAGCGGAAAGACGGATTTCCCTTCCATACACCCTGCGATGATACTCATGCCGGTTCCGTTATAGGTCTGATCGCCAACCAGCAGGGTCAGTGCGATGACAATGCATCCGCCGACAACTACCCGGAGATATGGATTTTTGAAAAAGCGTTTGTATAAACGTTCCGCATTGTGCAGGATCGTGCAGAATAAGATGCTGACAACAGCACAAAGTACGGCAAAAATACCGATGACCACAGCTGTTTTCGGTGTGAATGCCGGTATGGAACTGATCGGAAAAATTTCCGGAGCAATGCCGCATGCTGTGGCGATTCCGTGAGCAGTCAGCGATGCGATGACGCACGGCAGCAGAGCGGAATAGTGCATGATACCGACACTGACCACTTCCATGGAAAAAATCGCAGCAGCCAGTGGTGTGCCAAACAGCGCCGAGAAAGCGGCACTCATACCGCACATGATCATAATGTGCTGATCTTTTTCATCAAAGTGAAACAGTTTTCCCAGGGAATTTCCGATACTTCCGCCAAGCTGCAGGGCAGCGCCCTCACGTCCTGCGGAACCGCCGAACAAATGGGTCAGCAGTGTGGCAATAAAGATTAACGGTGCCATGCGCAGCGGAATATTTTCGTTGGAATGGATGGCGGACAGTACCAGATTTGTTCCAGTGTCTTTTTCATCATGTAATAAATGATATAGTCCAATGATGGCAGCACCGGCAGCCGGAAGCAGAAAGATCAGCCATGGATGCTGTAATCTTGTGTTTGTCACAAACTGCATGCCGTAATAAAAAGCAGTTCCGACAAATCCCAGTATAATTCCGGTCAGAACCGCGAAGATAATAGCCCGGAGTGATGAGACGAGGTGCGAACCGCCTCTTTTTAATACATTGATATATGATTCAAACATAACTTTTTCTCCCGTCTTATTTTCCCGACATTGCAAGAACATCTAAAATGTTTTATACTTAAATATTATAGAGAAAAACCGGAAAAAAGCAATCGGAAAAGATTGCAGAAGGCAGGAAATTACCATGAAGAGAAAATTGCAGGATATCATACAGGAAAAATTTGACTATGGTGACACATGTCTGCTGCTGCCGGACATGGATCTGAAATTTACGGCTGCGGAGAATGAAGTGTTTGAGGGAACCTTTGCATTCCACAGCAGCAGTGACAGGGAAGTGCGTGGTATTGTATCCTGCGAGAATCCGCATGTCACCTGTGAGACGGCGGAATTTCATGGAACGGAGATTCAAATCCGGTTTCAGTATCATGCGGATGCGATGACGGAAGGTATGACGGATCGTGGCATTTTTGTCATTACAAGTAATGTGGGAGAATATCAGCTGCCGTTTCGTGCGGATATTTCACGGCATTATCTGCCGTCTTCTATCGGAAAAATCAAGACATTAAATGATTTTACAAATTTGTGCAAACTGAACTGGGACGAGGCACTGCAGATTTTTAAGTCCCCGTATTTTGTAAATGTGCTGCATCATGATACCGGATTTCAGAAGTTATTGTACCGTGGGCTGACACAGCATGGGCGCGGGGCGCATGAGATGGAGGAATTCCTGATCGGCTGTGGAAAAAAGAAGCGAAGCAGCATTCAGGTGGCACGGTCTGTGAGAGAATATAAAGCCGGCGCGAAGATTCAGACAGATTTTCTGGATATTGAAAAAAGTGAATGGGGTTATATTTTTGTGGAAGCTTCCTGTGATGCAGATTTTATCCGACTGGAAAAACAGCAGATCCGAAGTTATGATTTCATCGGAAAACATGCAGAATTATCATATCAGATTTTACCGGGACAGCTTCATGGTGGAAAAAATTTTGGAAAGATTACGTTAAAGACGGCGTTTCAGACAGTCGAGGTAGAAATCACGGTGACTGTTTTGGAGAAAGCAGAGAAGTCAAAGGCATGGAAAAATCGTGAAATTCGTGCGCAGATGGAGCAACTGTATCTGGAGTATCGTTGTGAAAAGATTGGCCGGGATAGTTGGAGCGGTGAGATGGAGCAGCTCATTGATCAGGCGGAAGCACTGGATGGCAAAAATGAGTGGCAGCTTTTGTATCGGATGTATGTGGCACTTTCCTGTGACCGAAAGGATGAGGCAGAACTGCTCTCAAAGAAAGTGGCACGTATGATCCAGAACCAGCGGACTCCTCTCAGTGCGTTTTATCTGTATCTGACAACCATTGGTGAGACAACTTCTTACACCCGGGATGTGACGAAACGGGTGCGGGAGATTTATTTGAAATATCCGTCCCATCCGGTGCTTGTATGGATCCTGCTTCATATTGATGAGGCATTGCTGCGCAATCCGGAGCGAAAATACCAATGGATCCGCAAGTTTATGCTGACGGGAAATGCAAGCCCAATTTTTTATGATGAGGCAGCCAGATTACTGGAAAATCATCCGGAACTGCTGTTCCAGTTTGAAATTTTTGAACGCCGTTTACTTTTCTGGATGATGAAAAATGGGCGGTTGACAGCGAATATCGGAAATCGTTTGTTTGCGCTGATGCAGTCGCAAAAGACGTTTGATACTGTGTATTTTCAATTGCTGTGCCGCAGTTACAGGCTGGCGGCAGACAGTAATGCGGTGAAGATCATCTGTACTTATCTGATCAAATGCAATTGTTATGGCGCAGTATATTTTTCCTGGTTTCAGAAAGGCGTGGCACAGCATCTGAAAATTGCCGGTTTGTATGAGGCATATATGCTTTCCTGGAGCAAGACGGACGGAATGCTGCCGGATGAGATTTTGCGGTATTTTTCCAGAAATAGTTCCCTTCCGGCCAGAAGAAAAGCCATGCTGTTTGCATATCTGGTGAGAAACCGCAGCCGTCTTGGAAACAGTTGGGAATCCTATCTGGTTCTGCTGCGGAATTTTGCAAAGCAGGAACTGGCACAGGGACATATGAACGAAGATCTTGCAGTTGTTTATGAGGAAGTGAAGAAGCAGTCTGTGCGCTCCGACTGGGAGCAGTGGCGTGGTCAAGCGGAGAATAGCTACCGTGTCAGCGTGATCAATGCGGAAATGACAGGCATTCATATTTTGCAGGATGGCATCGAAGAAATCCAGAAAGTGCCGGTATATGAGAAAGGTACTTATATCAACCTGACGACAAAACCTTTCGTTATTTTGTATGAGAGTGCTTCCGGCATGCTTTACACAGCAAAGGATCAGTTCCATCTGAAAAAAATGATGTCCGGAAAGCATGTTTATCAGGATCAGCCGGAGGATAAAATGTCTGATTCGAATGCTGAAACAGGACTGGTACAGTTATCTTTGCAGGAACGTCTGGAACGATTTGCAGCACCGATCGCAATACTTGCAGAATGCATTCAGAAGGCAAAGGCGCAGGAACTGGATGTGTCACAGTATGAGGAAAAATTGATGCTGTATATGTTGTTTACCGGAGAATTTGCACCGGAGCATGAGAAACTGTATGAAGATCTGCTGGAGCATGAGACAGATGAACTGATTTTGCAGTCTTATGCGGTCTGGTTTTCCTGGTTGTATATGCGAAAAGAAGCAGAACTTCCAAATGCTGCCAGAACGTACATCGGAGCACGGATGGCACGCAGAACTTGCCGTCAGAATGTGTGTGCGGCAGCATTTTTGAAAGCATATGCCCAAGATGCCAATGAGACATATGCACAGCAGGCAGAACAGGTACTGAAAAAATTTGTGTTGGAGAATCACTTTTTTGATTTTTATGATATATTGCCGGAGAAGCTGCAGCGAAAATATCTGCTGTATGGTTCCAGAGCGATTTGTTTTGTCGGAACACCGGGGCAGAATCTGCAGGTGGTACGCTTAAACCGACCGGATGGACACCGGATTTTAGGTACGGCTAAGGAAGTGCTTCCGGGCATATACAGTTATATTTGCCGGGAACTGCTGCAGAAATCGGAGACTTACGAGATTCAAACAGCGGATGGCAGCTGTATGGAGACTGGTGTGTTAGAACCGGTGGACTATGAAAAATGGCAGGATACGAGATTTGGAAAACTTGGAATGCTTGCCGGAAAATGGGAGGCCCAGCTTGATTATCAGTATGCAGAGTTGACCGATCTGGCAGATGCTTTATTTCAGCCCATAGAGGAGTAGAAACGTGAAACCTGGAAAAATATATATTGGAATTGACCTGACAGAAACACAGGCGATGGTCAGCCTGTTCGGGTCGGGAATGAAAGAACCGGAGACAATTGCTGTTGGCGGGGAAGAACGGTATGGGATCCCGTTGGCGATGTATCTGTCCGGTTCGGGAAAAACATTTTATGGGGAAGAGGCGTTGCGCAGACGGGAAAATCCGCAGGGAGATTTTTTTACAGATCTGTATCAGAAAGCACTGGAGGAATTTGCGGAAGAGTCTGCCTTTTATCAGGGGTTGTTACGTCAGTTCCTGCAGCGTCTGATCCACTTGAAAGATCGTTATGGTTCGGCGGCCAATGCAGCAGAAATCTGTCTTGGCATCACAGTTCCGGAGATTACGGACGATGTGATCCGCCTGTTTGAGCAGATTCGAAAGGAGCTGGATTTTTCAGAAGAGAGGTTCTTTTTGATGGATCATGCGGAAAGTTTTTTCGCCCATACGTATCATCAGGACAATATGCTCTGGCAGCATGAGGTAGTATTGTTTGATTTTTCAGAGCGCGAAGTTTGTTTTTATCTGTTGCACCGGCGGGGTGGAAGAAACCTTCAGATGGTGACGGCGGAGAAAAAGCGTTGGGATGTTCCCGATTATGTAGTGCCGGATTCACAGGTGCGGGATGAATTTTTCGCAAATATTATCCGGGAATCCTTTGCAAACCATATGATTTCTGCGGTTTATTTTGTGGGAGATGGCTTTGACGGCAGCTGGCTGAAAGAGTCTCTGCGGGTGCTTGGCACGAATAAACGGGTATTCCTTGGAAAAAATCTGTTTACGAAAGGAGTCTGCTACGCGGCTTATCGTTATAGTGACAGTGCCAACTGGGGATTTTTCTATCAGTGTGATTACAAGACCCAGGGAGAGATTTTCCTGCATATTCAGAAAGAAGGAAGTCCGGCGCTGATCCGCTTACTGGAGGCAGGAAGAAACTGGTATTATGAGACACCTGCCTATGAATTTTTGTATGACGGTACACCGGAACTGGTATTTGAAGTCGGTAGGATCGGACAGATCAATCATCGCAAACAGACTTTTGAATTGACAGATCTGCCGCAGCGGCCGGACAAAACGATCCGGCTTCGGATTCAGGCAGTGGCACAGAATGGCAGACAGGCGCAGGTGCATATTTCGGACACCGGTTTTGGAGCGTTTTTTGAATCTACGGGAAAAAAATGGACAGTGCCGATGTCTTTTGATACAGACAATGGGAAACATGGACGTTATAGTGTGTAGATGCGCAGCATGGATATGATAGAGCAAAATCTGAAAATGAGACTGTGTTCACGAGCAATTAGAAAAAGTGGATCTTGAATGTCCGCTTTATTGGATGGAGAGAGCAGACAATGGGTGCTTTAAAATTATGTACATATAAAAAAGCGGCGTATCCGCTGTATCTGGAGACGTTATCGGTACAGGTCGAGACGATGGAAGAACTGTGCTATGCCATGGAATCCAGTCTGTTTTTGCTGGACGATGGCTGGATGAATAAGGAACTGTTTTCGTGGTTGCAGGACGCGCTGGACGCAAAGGAACTGGCGGCACAGTTGCAGCATCTGTATCACAGAAAGCGGGATGTGTATGCCTGCGCGGAACTGATTTTTGCGTCATCGGGATATTATTCCGGAGCAGAATTAAATCATCTGGAGCAGGTGATTGAGCGGATCCGTGGAAAAAATCAGATGGAACGCAGAAAAATGCGGGCGGATTATTTTCTGGTGAAAAAACGGTATCGGTATGCGGCTTATGGTTATCTGGAACTGTTGCAGCCGGAATTTATGCTGCAGATGACGGAGGAACTGCAAGGGCATATTATGCATAATCTTGGAGTGGCATATGCAAGGCTGTTTTTGTTCCCGGAGGCGGCACGAATGTTTTCGGCGGCTTATCAGAAATCCAGGGAAGAGCGGTCAAAACTCTGTTATCTGTATGCCATGAATTATATCAATGATGAGGAGCAGATGGAGGAGAAGGCACCGGAGATCCATTTTGGTACAATGAAAGAAGCGTTTTCGCATTTTACAGATGTGTCCGATCAGGAGCAGTATTATCAGGAACGCAAAAAAATCTCGGATGCGAACCATGCGTTTAACTGGAAAAGCCGGGAGGATGAGATCCGTACCCGGTGGATACAGGAATATGAGGAAATGTATTCCTGAAAAATCTTTACGAATGCCATTCGTGGTGGTATAATGTCGAGCGGATGGTATTCCGAAAGGAAACGATACCTTGTATATATTATTTTGAAACGGAGCTTGTATTGCAGGTCGCAAACGAGACTCACTGTCCCGCCATTAAGAAATGGAGGGATGCTTATGAATATTGGATTTATTGGCGCAGGAAAAGTTGGTTTTTCACTTGGAAAATATCTAACCGAGCGCAATGTTAGGGTGACCGGATATTACAGCCGTAATCCGCAGTCATCCAGAGAGGCAGCAGATTTTACAAATACCAGACAGTACCTGAATTTGAGACATCTGGTAGAGGACAGTGATGTCCTTTTTGTGGCAATTCCGGATTCGGCGATTGCCCAAATGTGGGAACAGTTAAAAATGCTTCCGATTCAGAATAAGATTATAAGTCATTTCAGTGGTTCATTGAGTTCCGCTGTCTTTTCGGATATTGAGCGTTATCGCGCTTATGGATATTCTATCCATCCGTTATTCGCCATCAATGATAAGTATGAATCATACAAAGTGATCTCACAGGCGTTTTTTACGATTGAGGGAGATCCGAAATATCTGAACTGGTTTGTACGGCTTTTTGAAAGTTTCGGAAATCCGGTGGAGGTTATTTCAAAAGAAGACAAAGTACGTTATCATGCAGCGGCAGCTATGGCCAGCAATCTGTACGTGGGACTGGCAAATATGTGTGAGGAAATGCTGCGAAATTGTGGCTTTTCGGCAGCAAATGCACATCGCGCATTATCACCGCTGATGCTTGGAAATACGGAGAATATCATCCAGTACGGCCCGGTTGGTGCCTTGACAGGCCCGATTGAGCGAAATGACCTGTCTACGGTTATGGATCATTTAGACAGCTTGTCTGCACAGGAACAGAAGATTTATAGAGATTTGTCCGAAGAAGTGCTGAAGATTGCAAAAATGAAACATCCGGAGCGGGATTATTCTGAGATGGAAAGGATTATAAAATCATGAAAACAACAGTTTCTACATTGAAGAAGCAAAAAGAGAACGGAGAAAAGATCACGATGCTCACCTGCTATGATTATTCCATGGCGAAACTCATGGACGAGGCAGGAATTGAGATTTTACTGATCGGTGATTCTCTTGGAAATACTATGCTGGGGTATGAAAATACGTTACCGGTTACCATGGAAGATATGATCGCCCATACAGCGGCAGTCAGCAGAGGCGCCAAAAATGCCTTTGTTCTGGCAGATATGCCGTTTATGTCTTATCAGACATCTGTCTATGATGCAGTGTTAAATGCAGGACGTCTGATGAAAGAAGGACATGCACATGGAGTAAAACTGGAAGGCGGCGCCAGAGTGTGCCCTCAGATTGAGGCTATTGTGGCAGCAGATATCCCGGTATGCGCACATATCGGACTGACACCACAGTCCATCAATGCCTTTGGTGGATTTAAGGTACAGGGCAAAAGCGAGGAAGCAGCCCGTCAGCTGGTAGAGGATGCAAAAAAAGTTGAGGCAGCAGGTGCTTCTATGCTTGTAATGGAATGCGTTCCGGCAAAACTTGCAGAAGTGATCACAAAGACGGTTTCCATTCCGACCATCGGAATCGGAGCCGGTGCAGGTTGTGACGGACAGGTTCTGGTAAATCAGGATATGCTCGGCATGTTTTCTGATTTTACACCGAAGTTTGTGAAACGTTTTGCAAATGTGGGCGAAATCATGAAACAGGCGTTTGCTGATTATTCCGCAGAGGTAAAAGCAGGTACATTCCCGACAACAGAACATACATACGCGATTTCAGACGAAGTTATTGAAAAGTTATATTAAATGTGAAGGCATCACATCTCGTAGCAAGAATGCAGAGGGCATTCTTAATAAAAAACAAGTATAGAGGAGACTAAAAATGCAGGTTGTATCAACAGTAAAAGAAGTAAGAGATATTGTAGCAGGATGGAGAAAAGAAGGAAAGACCGTCGGATTTGTACCGACCATGGGTTATCTTCATGAGGGACACGGCAGTCTGATCAGCAAAGCCGTAGAGCAGAATGACAAAGCAGTTGTCAGCATTTTTGTTAATCCGATGCAGTTCGGACCGACAGAGGATCTGGAGAGTTATCCGAGAGATCTGGAAAAAGACAGCAAATTCTGTGAGAGCCTTGGCGCTGACCTGATCTTCCATCCGGAACCGGAAGAAATGTATCACGATGGATTCAGTTCTTTTGTGGATATGACGGTTCTGACAGAGGAACTTTGCGGACTGAGCCGTCCGGTTCATTTCCGTGGCGTTTGTACTGTAGTCAGCAAATTATTCAATATCGTTCAGCCGGATCGTGCATATTTTGGACAGAAAGATGCACAGCAGCTGGCCGTCATCAAACATATGGTAGATGACCTGAATATGAATGTGGAAGTAATTGGCTGCCCGATCATCCGTGAGGAAGACGGACTGGCAAAGAGCTCCAGAAATACCTATCTGTCCGCAGAAGAGCGAAAAGCAGCACTTATTTTAAGCAAAACCATCTTTATGGGCCAGAAAATGGTTGAAGAAGGGGAGACAGATGCGGTAAAATTAGTAGAAGCAATGAAAAAGAACATTGAGACAGAGCCGCTGGCAAAAATTGATTATGTTAAAGCGGTAGACGGTCTGACAATGCAGCAGGTAACAGAACTGAAGAGTCCGGCACTGGTTGCTATGGCAGTCTATATTGGAAAAACAAGATTAATTGATAACTTTGTATGCTAATGAGCACTGCGGAGAAAAGTAAAAAGTAGAGAGGAAAAAAGTTTTTATGACCCTTCAGATGTTAAAAGGAAAAATTCACCGTGCAACTGTGGTACAGGCTGCACTTGATTATGTGGGAAGTATCACAATTGATGAAGATCTTCTGGATGCTGCAGGTATTCTTGAATATGAGAAAGTTCAGATCGTTGATGTCAATAACGGCGCACGTTTTGAGACATACACCATTGCCGGAGAGCGTGGAAGCGGAATGATCTGCTTAAACGGTGCAGCAGCGCGCTGTGCCTCCGTCAAAGATAAAGTTATCATTATGTCTTATGCAGATATGACGCCGGAGGAAGCAAAAACACACAAACCATCAGTTGTTTTTGTGGACGAGATCAATCGAATTGACCGGGTGACAAATTATGAGAAACATGGTCAGTTATTCGATAAAGCAAGACTGGATGAGGAGTAAAAAGAAATCATGTTAAAAGGAAAAACCGTTGTACTGGGTGTGACAGGAAGTATTGCAGCTTATAAAATTGCATCACTGGCAAGTATGCTGATCAAACAGCATGCAGATGTGCATGTGATCATGACGCAGAATGCGACAAATTTTATCCATCCAACCGCATTTGAAACATTGACAAGACACAAATGTCTGGTGGATACCTTTGACCGGAATTTTCAGTTTAATGTACAGCATGTAAGCCTGGCACAGCAGGCAGATGTGATGATGATCGCACCGGCTTCTGCAAATGTGATCGGAAAGTTGGCGCATGGAATCGCAGACGATATGTTGACGACTACTGCGATGGCATGCAAAGCGCCGATGCTGATCGTGCCGACAATGAATACAAATATGTATGAAAATCCGATCCTGCAGGATAATTTAAAGGTGCTGGCTTCCTATGGAAAGCAGATCATTGAACCAGCCAGCGGTATGCTTGCCTGCAGAGATGTGGGAAAAGGGAAGATGCCGGAGCCGGAGGTGCTGTTCCAGCATATCATGCGCGTGATCGCCTTTGAAAAAGATCTGGCAGGAAAAAAGGTACTGGTAACGGCAGGACCGACACAGGAAGCCATTGATCCGGTGCGTTATATTACCAATCATTCCACCGGAAAAATGGGTTATGCCATTGCAGAGAATGCGATGCTGCGTGGCGCGGATGTGACACTGGTGACAGGACCTTGTGCGATTGAACCGCCGATGTTCGTCAATGTGAAACCAGTGATTTCTGCACAGGATATGTATGATGCGGTGACTGAGGAATATGAGGATACCGATATCGTGATCATGACGGCAGCTGTGGCAGATTACCGTCCGGCAGAAGTCAGCACGGAGAAGGTGAAGAAAAAAGACGGTGATATGTCGATTCCGCTGACACGGACAAAAGACATTCTGGCAACTCTTGGTGCTTCCAAGACACATCAGTTCTTATGCGGTTTTTCCATGGAGACACAGAACATGCTGGAAAACTCCAGAACTAAGATTGCAAAGAAAAATCTGGATATGATCGTAGCCAATAACCTGAAAGTGACAGGGGCCGGATTCGGCACCGATACCAATGTGATTACATTGATCGCAGATGATATGGAAAAAGAACTGCCGCTGATGAGCAAAAAAGAGGCTGCAGGCTGTATTCTGGACACCATTCTTGAAAGAATGTAGTGCTACAGTTCATTCATCTTATGTATTCAGATATCGATCATGCTTGCATGAAGAGATATCAGGATACATAAAGATGGAGGGAGCGCCTTTTTATGAGCAAAAATAGTAGCGTAGCTACGGAGAAGTCCTGAAGGGACGTTTTGCGAATGGCGCGTGTGAACTGTTAATATAAAAAAAGAGTTTGAAAAAGAGAGAATAAGAAATTGACAGATCCGGAAAATGCATTTTTGATATTTTTTATCATTGATGTGTTTTCCGGATTTTTACACTTGACATATACCCTATAGGGGTATACACTGAGCCTGTGTACAGGAATGAATGACAATTTTTGAAAGGAAATGGACAGATTATATGGATAAAGAGAACCATGCTCCGGTACAGGAAGAATCCTGTTGCTGTTGCCATAAGAAAAAAGAACGTGACGCGAAAGAATATAAGGATCTGATGAACCGGCTCAGCCGCATTGAAGGTCAGGTGCGCGGCGTGAAAGGTATGTTGGAAAAAGATGCCTACTGTGTGGACATCCTGACACAGGTGGCAGCAATTAACGCGGCGTTGAACAGCTTTAATAAAGTGCTTCTGGCAAATCATATCAAAACATGTGTGGTTGAAAATGTGCGAAATGGTGATGACAGTGTCATTGATGAGCTGGTTACAACGATGCAGAAACTGATGAAATAACGTATTTTGCAGATAGAATAAACGAGGTGAATGTTTTTATGGATAAATTTTCTGTAACAGGCATGAGCTGTGCGGCCTGCAGCGCTCATGTGGAAAAAGCGGTGGCGAAGGTACCCGGTGTAACTACCGTTACCGTCAGTCTGCTGACCAATTCCATGAATGTGGAAGGTACGGCAGCACCATCAGATATTATTCAGGCGGTTACCCAGGCGGGGTATGGTGCTTCTTTGCAGGGCGGAGAACAGAATATGTCCGCACCGGCCTTTGATGAGGAGGCATTGAAGGATCATGAGACGCCAAAATTGCGGAAACGATTGATCGCGTCCGTTGTGATCCTGATTCCGTTGATGTATGTTTCTATGGGACATATGATGTGGAACTGGCCGTTGCCTTCCTTTATGGTGGGAAATCATGTGGCCATGGGACTGTATCAGATGCTTTTGACCATTCTGGTCATGATCATCAACCAGAAGTTTTTTGTCAGTGGATTTACAAGTCTGCTGCATAAGTCTCCAAACATGGAT
Organism: uncultured Eubacterium sp.; assembly: GCF_934295145.1. GTDB lineage: Bacteria > Bacillota > Clostridia > Lachnospirales > Lachnospiraceae > Eubacterium_I. Next base: position 18,158 of record NZ_CAKRAS010000018.1, read on the forward strand.
ACGCTGGTAGCACTTGGTTCCGGTGCATCTTTTGCTTACAGCACGTACGCATTATTTGCCATGACCGGCGCACAGATGCGGATGGATATGGAGGCTGTAATGCAGTACATGGATGAGTTTTATTTTGAATCCGCAGCCATGATCCTGACATTGATCACAGTTGGAAAAATGTTAGAGGCTTATTCGAAAGGAAAAACAACAAATGCGTTGAAGAGCCTGATGCAGCTTGCACCGAAAAAAGCAACGATCCTGCGGGATGGTGAGGAAGTTTCTGTTCCGGTGGAACAGGTACAGATCGGAGATGTTTTTGTCGTTCGTCCGGGCGAGAGCGTTCCGGTGGATGGTGTGATCATTGAGGGAAACAGCGCATTGAACGAATCTGCGCTGACCGGTGAGAGTATTCCGGTGGATAAAGGCGAGGGAGACAGTGTTTCCGCTGCAACGTTAAATCAATCTGGATTTTTAAAGTGCCGAGCAACCAGAGTCGGAAATGATACGACACTTTCCCAGATCATTCAGATGGTCAGTGATGCGGCAGCGACAAAGGCTCCGATCGCAAAAGTTGCAGATAAAGTATCCGGTATCTTTGTACCTGCAGTTATTTCTATCGCAGTAGTAACGATTATCGTATGGCTTTTAGTTGGCGGTGATTTCGGTTTTGCGCTGGCAAGAGGAATTTCCGTACTGGTGATCAGCTGTCCGTGTGCATTAGGTCTTGCAACACCGGTTGCAATCATGGTTGGAAACGGTATAGGTGCAAAAAACGGTGTATTATTTAAGACTGCGGTATCTCTGGAAGAGACCGGAAAAGTAGACATTGTGGCACTGGATAAGACCGGTACCATCACACAGGGGGAACCGAAAGTAACAGATATCATACCGTGTGAGGGTATCACAAAAGATACATTAATGCAGACGGCATTAGCTTTGGAATTAAAGAGTGAGCACCCACTGGCAAAAGCTATCGTGGCTTATGGCGAAGAACAGCAGATTACGGTTTCTGCGGCAGATGAGTTTCAGGTGATGCCGGGAAATGGTCTGTCAGGAATTGTTTCCGGTGCGCGTGTGTTTGGCGGAAATCTGAAATTTGTTTCCGGAAAAACAACAGTTTCCGAGCAGATGCAGCGTCAGGCAGAAGAACTTGCAAATCAGGGAAAAACACCGTTGTTTTTTGCGACAGAAGAAAAACTTTTTGGTATTATTGCGGTAGCGGATGTTATGAAAAAAGACAGCCCGCAGGCAATTTCTCAGCTTCAGAATATGGGAATTGAAGTTGTTATGCTGACCGGTGACAATGAGCGTACTGCGGAAGCAATCGGTGCGCAGGCAGGCGTAGATCAGGTGATCGCAGGTGTCCTGCCGGATGGCAAGGAACGTGTCATTCGTGAACTACAGCAACGTGGAAAAGTTGCCATGGTCGGTGACGGAATCAACGATGCTCCGGCATTAACCCGTGCGGATATGGGAATTGCTATTGGAGCAGGTGCAGATGTAGCCCTGGATGCGGCAGATGTTGTTCTGGTAAAAAGCAGTCTTTCTGATGTGCCGGCGGCTATTCGCCTGAGCCGTGCAGTGCTTCGAAATATTCACGAAAATCTGTTCTGGGCGTTCATTTATAATGTAATAGGTATTCCGATTGCCGCCGGAGTGTGGTATCATTGGTTTGGACTGAAATTAAACCCGATGTTTGGAGCAGCAGCGATGAGTTTGTCCAGCTTCTGCGTGGTAACCAATGCGCTGCGTCTGAATTTTGTAAAGGTTTACAGTACAAAGAGAGATAAGAAGAAAAATCATAAAAAGAATCAGGATCAGCAGGATGTACAGAGTGTAGTCGATACAGACGTAATGGCTGAAAAACAGGAGGTAAATGACATGGAGAAAGTAATCGAGATCAAAGGAATGATGTGCGGACACTGTGAGGCACATGTAAAGAAAGCATTAGAGGTATTAGAGGGGGTTGCATCCGCAGAAGCAAGCCATGAGAAAGGAACTGCTGTTGTTCAGTTATCTGGTTCCGTAGATGATGCTGCACTGAAAAAAGCAGTAGAAGAGGAAGGTTACGAGGTAACTGGAATCCGTTAGGATATTTGTGGCGTCAGATCTATGAATGATGAGCAGAAAAATTCTGGGATTTGATGCAAATGTCTAAATCAATAAAAAGGCATTTTGGAAATAAAAATTATAGAAAAAAGAATGTCACTTTGAGTATTCCATATATGATTTTATATGTGAGTATGCAAAGTGGCATTCTTTGGGTTAAAAAAGGCAGGTAAGTTATGGCAAAAATCAAGAATTTAATATTTGATATGGGAAATGTGCTGATGCGCTACGATCCGGAAGTTCCATTGCGTGAATATGTTTCATCAGAGCAAGCAAGAAATCTGATTCGAAAAGAATTGTTTCAGGGTCCGGAATGGGTAGAACGGGACAGAGGTACGATTTCTATCGAGGAAATGTATGAAAGCGTGGCAAAAAGAATCCCTGAGCAATATCATGAGGAATTGAAAAAATGTGTGTATGGCTGGGATATCTGTATGGAGCCGTTGGAGGAGTCTGTAAAGTTGTGTGAGGATGCACGAAGATGGGGGTATAGTACCTATGTGCTTTCCAATGCCGCAGATGAGTTTTATCGGTATTTTCCGAAATTTTCTTCATTGGAAGATTTTGATGGAGTCATGGTATCTTCAGATGTACATCTGATTAAACCGGATGTACGGATTTACGAATGTCTGTTAGAAACATATCAGTTAAATCCTGAAGAATGTCTGTTTTTTGATGATCGGGAAGACAATGTAGAAGGTGCCCGAAAAGCCAGCATGCAGGCGATGGTATTTACAGAAGATTATGAGAAACTGCGAGCATTTTTGAAGGAGAATGCAGGAGTCGTGGACGATGAGATGGATGCAGATTCTTCGAACACCGGAAAAGGGAAAGATGCAAAAAAGGTAGAAAGCACAAAAGCGTCAGATGCAGATGTTGCATCTGCAACATCCGAAAAGAAAAAAGATATGTTACATAAAGTTACAAAAACAATGCGTGCAGTATTGATTCCGCTGATTGTGGTAGCAACCGTCCTTACTTCGGCATGTTCCCTGCCTCCGGCACCGGAACCACGTACCACACAGGCAGAAACTGATGGTCAGGCAGTTGCAGAATCGCAGGATCAGTCTGCAGACAGTGGTACTGTATCACAGAACTGCGAAAGTATATCGCCAGACAGCATTCCGGCGTATTCCGGTCAGCCTTATGTAACAATCAACAATAACATACCTGATTTTACAGATGCTGACATGCAGACGACATCGTATGAGGTTTATTCAGAACTGGACAGTCTTGGCCGATGTGGCGTGGCCGATGCAATCGTTGGCATTGATTTGATGCCAACAGAGGAACGTGGCGCCATTGGTCAGATAAAACCAAGCGGCTGGCATACAGTTAAATATGAGGGGATAGATGGAAACTATTTGTATAATCGTTGCCACCTGATCGGATATCAGCTCAGTGGTGAGAATGCAAACGAGAAGAATCTGATCACAGGAACACGTTATCTGAATGTGACAGGAATGTTACCTTTTGAGGATGAAGTCGCAGATTATGTGAAACAGAACAATGCACATGTGCGCTACCGTGTAACTCCGATTTTTGAGGGAGACAACCTGGTGGCCTCCGGAGTACAGATGGAAGCAAAATCTGTAGAAGATAATGGCGCAGGTGTCTGCTACAATGTCTATGTCTACAATGTACAGCCGGGAGTGATCATTGATTATAATACCGGAGAGAGCCGGAAAGCAACGGATGAGGAGCTTGTGGCACAGACGGCATCCACAGCGTCTGGTCAGCAGTCTCAGATATCCACAGCGTCCAGTCAGCAGGCTCAGGTAACGGAAAAAACATATGTGCTAAATACAAATACGATGAAATATCATACGCCGGATTGTTCCAGCGTAGCGGATATTAAGGAAAATAATCGTCAGGAATTTACCGGAACTGCGGAAGAACTTCAGCAGCAGGGCTATGAACCATGTGGCAGATGCCATCCGGAATAAAGACAGCAGGAAGGAAAAAACATTCCTTCCTGTTTTTACGTCATCGCGTATTGCGATACTCCCGTGGGGTACATCCCATAATTGATTTGAATGTTTTTGTAAAATAGCTTGGACTGGAAAATCCACAACTGTTACAGATATCAATGATACTCTGCTCCCCGGAATCCAGCATTTGACAGGCTTTCTCAATCCGATAATGGATCAGATACTGGATCGGAGACTGGCGGATGATATTGCGGAAGGAACGTTGTACTTCCCGTTCGCAGATATTGGCAGTCTGCGCCAGCTGTTTCAGAGAAATAGATTCGGTATAGTTAGCTTGAATATACCGGATCATTTTTTTGATATGCAGCATTTCCTGAGAAGTTTCATCCCGACTGTGGGAGCCAAGCTCTGTCCGGTTTTGCGCTAACAGAAGAAAAATCCGGGATAATTTTTCACGGATATAAAATTCATAGCCAAACGGCTTTTCACGGGCAGATTCTGTAGCATCGGAAATCAGATCAATGATCTCTTTTTCCCAGGGAACCGCAGGTGTCAGGTGTATGTAGGGCAGGGAAATACTGGATGTCGCAATGGGAGCCATGTATTTTTGCCAAAAGACGGTATACTTGGATCCATAGATCAGACGTCCGTGAAAAACAAGGTCTTCTTTGTAAAAGTCTTTCGTGGACTTAGTGGTTTCCTGGGAATGCAGGGTTCCGGTATTGATAAAAACGGCATCTCCGGCGTGCAGTGTCAGATGGTCGGTTCCCACAGATAACGGGCAGGAGCCGCTTCGGACAATGGATAATTCATATTCTTCATGCCAGTGCCAGCGGATATCGTGGGTATTGGCATCAGTATAGTATGCAGCACAGGGAAAGGAAGTATCGCCGTGGGCACGGTTTTCCCAAAATTCATCCTGAACCGAGATTGTTATAGTATTTTTCATAATTATCTCCAAATGAATATAAAAAAGTCGCTTTTGTTATATTTTATGTCAGTTCTGTTATGGATGCAAGAGGATATTTGCTATAGTATATAGTGAGTTTTGAAATTGTTTCAACATAGAGCGATTTGAGGAGGAGTATATTATGACAAAGGACATGACTTCGGGTTCTACCCTGAAACACATAATAAATTTTGCAGTTCCGCTGTGTCTTGGTATGCTGTTTCAGCAGCTGTACAGTATGGTGGATACGATGATCGTTGGAAAGGTACTCGGTGTACAGCCGCTGGCAGGTGTTGGAGCTACAGGTTCTTTGAATTTTATGATCATTTGGTTCTGCATCGGTATATGCAACGGTTTTTCAATTCCAATCGCCCAGGCCTTTGGCGCGAATAAAGAGGTGGATCTGCGCAGATATGTGACAAACAGCACCTGGCTGTGTGTTTTTTTCAGTATTGTGATCACATTTTTTGTGTCAATTTTCACGAGAAATATGCTGGTACTTCTTCGGACACCGGAGGATATTTTCGAGTATGCGTATATTTACATACTGATCATCTTCTTGGGAATCCCATGCACGTTTTTGTATAATTTCCTGGCAGGTGTGGCGAGAGCTCTTGGTGATTCCAAGACACCGCTGATGTTTCTGATTTTATCCTCTGTGGTAAATATTGCACTGGATTTTGTGCTGATGATCCCAATCCCTCTGGGCGTGGCAGGAGCAGCAATCGCAACGGTAATTTCACAGGGCATTTCCGGTGTGATCTGTCTGTTTTATATGAAGAAAAAATTCCCGATTCTGAAAGCAACCAGAGATGAGTGGCGGCTTCGTAAAAGTTATGCGATGCGTTTATGCGGTATCGGAATCCCGATGGGGCTGCAATATTCTATTACTGCAATTGGTACACTGGTAATTACAGCGGCTGTTAATGTGCTTGGCTCTGTAGCTGTGGCAGGAGTGACAGCAGCGCAGAAGATCAACAATCTGATCACATGTCCGCTGGAATCCTTGGGACAGACCATGGCACCTTTTGTTGGGCAGAATATTGGCGCTGGTAAAAAGGAACGGGTCAGTGATGGACTGAAAAAGGCATCAATCTGCGGATTTGTCTGGTCCGGAATCTGTATTCCGCTTGTATTGCTGCTGGGAAGACCAATGACAATGCTGTTCCTGAGTGAGCCGAATCCGGAAGTAGTAGAGTATTCTTTTCTGTATCTGCTTGTCGGCACGCTAGGATATTGTCTGCTGACATTGGTAGGAACTGTGCGTTTTTCCATCCAGGGTATGGGATTTTCCAGTTTTGCTATGACTGCGGGAGTGCTTGAGATGATCGCGCGAACCATTGCGGGTATTGCACTGGCGCCGACCATTGGATTTATGGGAATCTGTCTCGCAAATGTGCTGGCATGGATTTTTGCAGATGCGTTTCTGATACCGGCATTCCGGCATTGTATCAAAAAGTAGGGATACAGGAATAAAAATAGAAATACAGAAATTAAGAAAGCCGAAACATAGGAAAAATCCTGTGCTTCGGCTTTTCGATTGCTATTGAAACAAATCAGTTGATTATGCTTCTTCTGGAATGAATTCAATATGGTTCTCTGCAAGTTTGGAAATTCTTGCGAGAGAGTATACATGGATTCCCTGCTCAGTCAGTTTGTCACGACCCGGCTGGAATGATTTCTCGATGAGGATTCCAAGACCGGCAACTGTAGCATGAGCTTTTCTTAACAGGCGGATTGCCCCGGTAGCGGCTTCACCGTTCGCAAGGAAATCGTCAATGATCAGAACGTGATCTGTCTCATCAATCTGTTCGGCGGAAAGGGTCAGTTCATAGCTTGTTCCTTTTGTAAAGGAAGTAACCATTGTCTGATACAGATTTTTGTTCAGAACTTTGGATGGCTGTTTTTTCAGAATAACCATCGGGATTCCCATCTCAATCGCGGTAGTAAGGGCAGGAGCAATACCTGAGCTTTCAATGGTAACAATTTTTGTGATTCCCTGACCTGCGAAATGTGCGGCGAAATCTTTGCCGATTTCTTTCATAAGGAACGGGTCTACCTTGTGGTTGATAAAACTGTCTACCTTTAAAATATCTTCATTAACGGCAATGCCGTCTGTCTTAATCTTTTCTTCCAGTAACTGCATGATATTCCTCCACTATGTTTTCACCGAATAATACGGTTAATATAATTTGCAATTATTATAGCACATATTTTTTACATTAAAAAGCCTATTACGAAAAATTTCTTTACAGAAAAATTCAGTTGTGAAATAATAGGGCTCATGAACATAACAATTTATACTGTAGGAAGAATCAAGGAAAAATTTTACCGTCAGGCCATTGAGGAATATGAAAAACGTCTGAGCCGGTACTGTAAACTGAAAATTGTGGAAGTGGCGGATGAGAAAACGCCGGATCATGCCAGTGAGTTACAAAATCAGCAGATCAAGGAAAAGGAAGGAGAACGTCTGCTGAAACAGATGAAGGATGGCAGTTTTATTATTGCGCTGGCCATTCAGGGCAAAAAGATGGATTCGGTCGCTTTTTCAGAAAAAATAGATGCACTGGGACTTCACGGAGTTAGTGATATCGGTTTTGTCATCGGGGGGTCTCTGGGACTTTCGGATGCAGTTTTGAACCGGGCAGATATGCTGCTGAGTTTTTCGGATATGACATTTCCGCATCAGCTGATGCGTGTGATCCTTCTGGAACAGGTGTACCGGGCATACCGGATCAGCTGCAAGGAGCCATATCATAAATAAAAAGGGTTATAGTAAATCGGAAGTTATAAGGAAACAGCTTTTTCATATATTGGTTGTATGAAGAGAAAAAGCAAAACAGTGGCTGATCAGATGACAAAGCGCCTGGAACTGCCTAAGGATTTGATGTTTGGGGCAGCAATTATTACCGTGACCGGCAGAAGTGACTTAATGGTGGAAAATTATAAGGGCATTTTGGAATACCGTCAGGATAAGATCCGGCTTTCCCTGAAACAGGGACAGGTGGAAATTACAGGGGAACAGTTAAAAATCGAATATTACACCAGTGAAGATATGCGAATCACAGGAAGAATCGACCGAGTGGAATATGGCATGTGAGGAGACGCGTATGGTGTTGAAAGTGATCAAATTTTTTCGGGGTTATCTGTATGTATGCCTGACGGGATATTCACCGGAGCGTTTTTTTAATCTTTGTGGAAATGCGGGAATCGTTCTGTGGAATATTGAACCGGATGGTGAGGGCTACCATTTTTGCATCAGTCTGCAGGCTTTCCGCAGGCTGCGCCCGATGCTGCGAAAAAGCGGAACCCGGATCCGGATCGAGAAACGGGTCGGACTGCCTTTTTTAAGGTTTCGTTACCGGCATCACCGATTTTTTCTGGTGGGGCTGGCTGCATTGTTTGTGGTGCTTTTTTCCATGTCGCGTTTTATCTGGATGGTGGATGTCTCCGGAAACAGCCGTTATTCGACGCAGGTGCTGACAGATTATCTGCAGCAGGAAGGCATTGGATACGGTACGCCAAAAAGCGGTATCGACTGCGAAGAGACAGAATTGATGTTGCGGGATCATTTCCCGGATATTATCTGGGTATCTGTCCGTATGGCTGGAACCAGGCTGTATCTGGAAGTGCAGGAACAGCTTCTGGGAGCTGAGGCAAAGCAGGAGGATTCCCAGACAGATGGCACAGATCTGCTGGCGGATGTGTCCGGAACCGTGGATTCTATCGTAGTGCGCCGGGGGACACCTCTGGTGCAGAAAGGTGACACGGTGGAGAAAGGAACGCCACTGGTTAGCGGAATGCTGGAATTGCAGGATGACAGCGGAGAAACGACAGGGTATGAGTATTGTAATGCGGATGCAGATGTGTATATTCGCATGACGATTCCCTTTGAAATAACGTTTCCACTGGAAAAAACGGTGTATCAAAAGACCGGAAAACGCAGATTTGGCATTGTTTTCGTACTGGGAAACTGTCAGATTTCTTTTTTTGACCGCCAGACAAAAGGATTTCTTGTGCGCAGCAGTTATCAGTATCCATGCATCGGGAAGGATTTTTATCTGCCGGTACAGGTGATCTTGAGGGAAAAGAAATCTTATACTGTGGAAAAAGTTCCTTACAGCAAAACGGAGACCAAAGCGCTGGCGGAAGAGAAACTTACAGACTATTGTAAGAAATTGGAAGAAAAAGGTATTCAAATATCAGGGAAAAGTGGTATGATAAAAAGGACTGACACGGAAAATTCCGTGCAGGGGTCTCTAAATGTTGTTGTGAAGGCAACCAGGCGGATAGAGACGGAAAAGATGATGAGACAGGAAGGAACAGGCACATATGGAATTGACACAACAGATGTTGGACATTCCGATTGAACACATGTCAAATGTATTCGGAAAGTTCGATGCCTGGTTAAAACAGATTGAAAAATATCTGCAGGTTACGATGGTAGTACGTGATGGCAGCTTAAAGATCATGGGAAATGACAGCAATGTGGAGAAAGCATGCGCAGTCATGAACGAATTGATCGGGATGTCAAAGCGCGGAAATGATATTACAGAACAGACGGTAACATATGCACTTGAAATGTGTGGATGTACAAAAAACCATCCGCTTCTGGAGGCAGACAGCGAGATTATCTGTCATACCGTGCAGGGAAAACCGGTAAAACCAAAGACACTGGGACAAAAGGATTATGTGGATAAGATCCGCAATAAGATGATCGTATTTGGAATCGGTCCTGCGGGAACCGGTAAAACCTATCTGGCGATGGCGATGGCGATCACGGCTTTTAAAAATGAAGAGGTAAGCAGGATCATCCTGACACGCCCAGCCATTGAGGCGGGAGAAAAGCTCGGATTTTTGCCCGGTGATCTGCAGAGCAAGATCGATCCGTACCTGCGTCCTTTGTATGATGCACTGTATCAGATCATGGGAGCTGAGAGTTTTATCAAAAATCAGGAAAAAGGTTTGATCGAAGTGGCACCGTTAGCATATATGCGTGGACGTACACTGGACAATGCCTTTATCATTCTGGATGAGGCTCAGAATACGACACCGGCGCAGATGAAGATGTTTCTGACACGAATTGGATTTGGATCAAAAGTTGTCGTTACCGGTGACGCATCCCAGAAAGATTTGGCTCCGGGAGCAAAATCCGGTCTGGATGTAGCTATGAAAGTGTTAAAAAATGTGGACGATATTGCTTTTTGCAAACTGACCAGTCAGGATGTCGTGCGTCACCCTCTGGTACAGAAGATTGTAAAAGCATACGATGAATATGAGAGTGCACAGCTGAAAAAAGAACGCTCCGCGCGTTCCGGTAAGAAAGAAAGCAGAGGAAGACGAAATGACAATTAATATTATCTGTGAGACGACACCGGGTTTTTCTTTTCATTATAAAAAGCTGGCGGAGAGCGTGATTGAACATTCTCTGGATACGGAAGGATTTCCTTATGAGGCGGAAGTAAATCTGACGCTGGTGGATGAGGAACGGATCCATGAGATCAATCTGGATATGAGACAGATTGATGCACCGACAGATGTGCTGTCATTTCCAATGATCGCATATGAATACCCAGCTGATTTCGACGGTGTGGATGACCAGTTGGATGACTGTGTCAACCCGGATACGGGCGAGGTACTTCTGGGAGATATCGTGATCTGTGTACCGCGGGTATATCAGCAGGCAGAGGAGTACGGACACAGTGTAAAACGTGAATACGCATTTTTGATCACCCACAGCATGCTTCATCTGATGGGATATGATCATATGGTTCCGGAAGAAGCCGAACTGATGGAGGCACATCAGAGAAAAATCCTGGATACCATGGGAATTACAAGATAAAAAGGGGTCATTAAGAAAAAAGGAGAGTAAATTTATGAAAAAAGCACTTGCTATGTTACTGGTTGGGGTGTTATCCTTATCAATGCTGACTGCATGCGGAAAAAAAGAAACGACACCGGAATTGTCACAGCCGGTGGAGGAAACATCCGTAAGCGAAGCAGAACCTGAGGTTCAGGAACCGGCGGTGCCAGAAGGAATGGCACGCAGTTACCTGACAGGAGAATGGATCGACGAGACAATAGCAGCGCAGCGTCCGTTTGCGGTAATGCTTGGTAATACAAAGATTGCCACACCGCAGTATGGAATTACAGATGCGGATATTATTTATGAAGCTGCAGTGGAAGGACAGGAGACACGTCTGATGGCGATTTTTCAGGATTATGCAAATCTGGAAAAAGTCATGTCCATTCGAAGCTGCCGCCATTATTATGTGCACTGGGCACTGGAATTTGACGCTATTTATGCACATTATGGTCAGGCAAAATATGCCGTTGATCTTCTGAATGAAGATTACGTTGACAATCTGAGCGGATTAGACGGTGGTGTGGAGAAAGTCATGTATCACCGCGATTCTAATCGAAAAGCTCCACACAATGCCTATACAGACGGAGAGGGAATCGTGGCAGGTATTGCCTACAAGGGATATCGCACACAGCATGAGGCAGATTATACCGGTCATTATCAGTTTGTAGAAGATGACAATACACCGCTTTATCTGGACAATGGACAGGCGGCTGCTGTGGTGGAACCGGGATATCTTGTAAACAAACCGTGGTTTGTCTATGACAGTACAACCGGGCTGTACAAACGTTTCCAGAACGGGGAAGCTCAGACAGATGGAAATAACGGCAAACAGGTGGAAGTAAAGAACATCATCATCCAGATCTGCGGATGGAACAGAATGAGCAGTGAGGATGAATATCTGAATATGGAGACCATGGCGGGCGGTTCCGGGTATTATGTTACAAATGGTGCCGCGGTTCCAATTACATGGAAAAAAGATTCTCTGCAGTCTCCGACGAGATATTATGATGAGAGCGGATCTGAGATCCGATTAAATCAGGGAAAAACATGGGTATGTGTGACCGAGGATACCTATGCAGATAAGATCGCTTTTTATGCAAGCGAAGAAGAGTATGCAAACAGATAAGCTGCTCAGACAATGCTGCGTTTTCCTGAAAGCAGGAAAAGAGGTTATTATATGAGTAAGAAGAAAAATGATACAAGTTTTTTGGTGCAGGGATCGATTCTGGCGATCGCATCCTTAGTCAGCAGGGTCATTGGTCTTGTTTACCGAATTCCGCTGACTGCGATCATTGGTGATCATGGAAATGATTATTACAGCTGTGCATATGAGATTTACAGTTTGTTGCTGCTGATATCATCTTACAGTCTGCCGATGGCGGTATCCAAGATGGTTTCTGCACGAATTTCAAATGGGGAACGGCAGAATGCTTACCGTGTATTTAAGGGAGCTATGCTATTTGCGCTGATCACCGGTACGGCAGCCTGTGCTATCGTATTTTTCGGCGCGGAAGAACTGACACGGCTGTTCCAGACACCACTGGGCGTGTATGCACTGCAGGTACTGGCTCCGACACTGATCATCGTAGCGGTACTTGGTGTATTCCGTGGATTTTTCCAGGGTATGGGAACCATGATCCCGAGTGCGGTATCCCAGATTATTGAGCAGATCGTAAATGCGGTAGTCAGCGTAGGTGCTGCCTATGTATTGTTTGCTTATGGTAAACGAATTGCGACCGTACTTGGAAGTAAAGAACATTATGATGCGGCTTACGGTGCTGCGGGCGGAACACTGGGAACCAGTGCGGGAGCTCTGTGTGGACTTGCCTTTATCATCTTTGTGTTTTCCATGTTTTTACCAAAGTTCCGCAAAGCTATGAAGCGGGAACGGAAAGTGGCACAGAAAGAGCCGGAATCTTACCGTGTGATTTTTGGTATTCTGATCGCTACGATCGTTCCGGTATTACTCAGTACTACTATTTACAATCTGGTATCTATCGTGGACCAGTGGTTATTTAAAAATATTGCGACACTTCAGGGATATTCTGCTACGGATGTGTCCGAATGGTGGGGGATTTTCTCTGGAAAATACCGTGTTTTAACGAACGTACCAATTTCCATTTCCACAGCACTGGCAGCTTCCTGTGTACCTGCACTGGCTGCTGCTTTTGCGCAAAAAGATGATGATCAGGTCAGATCAAAGATCGGTATGTCCATGCGTTTTATCATGGTTGTGGCAATGCCGTGTACCGCAGGTCTTATGGTACTGGCAGATCCGATCATCCAGCTTTTGTTTCCGGGGTCAAGTGCTCTGGCAGGGCATTTGCTGCAGGCCGGTGGAATCAGTGTTATTTTCTACTCGATTTCCACATTGTCCAATGCGGTATTGCAGGGTATCGACCGTATGAAAATTCCGGTTCGAAATGCATCCATTGCGCTGGTGCTCCATGCAGGTGTGATTGCTGCAGCCATGTTCGGACTGAATCTGAAAATTTATGGTATTTGTATTGGAACCGTTGCATTTTCTCTGATCATGTGTATTTTGAACGGTACGTCGGTCAGAAAGTATTCCGGGTATAAACCAGATATCAGGAAAACATTTGTAAAACCGGCGATTGCGTCCGTGATCATGAGTGTGGTAGTATATGCGGTTTACTTTGTGATCCATAAAGCAATACACAGCAATGTGATTGGTGTGGGAGTATCCGTACTGATTGGAATGGTTGTGTATGCAGCTGCATTACTGTTGATCAAAGGTCTGACAGAAGAAGAACTGCACAGTTTCCCGAAGGGTGAACTGATCATTCGCATTGCGAAGAAGTTCCATTTATTATAAAAGGATGATTTTTTCATCTGTATAAAAAAAGAAGAAATGTGAATACTACGTGTAAAGGAGTTTATGTATGATGAAACAGACACGTATGATTCGCATTTCTTTTTTGATTTGCACTGGATTGATCATTGCTGCTTTTTGGGGCGGCTTTTATATGGGTGGCATTCAGCTTTCAGAAGATGTAACGCCAATTCAGACGGCATCTGGAAATGATGAAACGAAAGAAAATACATCAGCTTCCGTCCAGAAAAACAGTACAGATAACACGACGGTGGAAAGCATGAATAATTTAAAAGAAGAAAAATACTATGTCAAAGTATCCGGGGAATATCTGTCCGTTTATTTCAGTGACACGGATCGGCTGTATTTTGAGACAAGCCTGAAGGTATCCGATCTGCCTGAATATCTGAGAAATGATGCGGTAAATGGTATTTCCTTTTCTTCCCTGGAGAATCTTTACAGTTTTCTTGAAAATTATTCGAGCTGACGGGGAAAGAATGAAATGTTCCAGAAATGTTGATGGAAGCCTGAACGAAAAAATGCAAAACAGAAGAGTAAAAAAGAGAATGCAGAGAATGATCCTTTCTGGAAAAAAGCAAGAAATTAATCCCGGGAAACGACTTTCCAAAATCTGTGGCTTGTGCTATACTGAACCACGAGTGATTTTTATCTCAGTCTGAGGAAAAAACTCGGACTGAGTGTAGAATTGCAGAGATACACAGAAGCGTAATAGTTATATATCATGGAGGCCGGGATGTCAAAAGAGAAGAAACAAAAGGGAATTGGTATCGGAACAGGTATGATTCTTGGAATTGCTATCATTTACATATTGTTTGGACTGGCAATGATATTTGTTCCACAGTTTAAAGAGATTTATATTATTTATATTGCCGGAGCAATTTTTGTGATATTCGGTATTGTTATGATCGTGAAATATTTCCTGACCGGAAGTTACCGGGATATTGGAAAATATGGTTTCTCCGCGGGCGTTTTGTGCGTGCTGATCGGAGTCCTTATGCTGGTTCGAACCAATGAGATTGCCGTCTATTTTTCACTGTTTTTCGGCATCTGCATTTTGCTGACGGCCATTATCAAGCTGCAGAATGCGGTTGATCTGAAGAGTATGCACAACAAAGGCTGGTTTGTGTTCCTGCTGATCGCACTGGTATTTCTGGCAGCGGCCATTCTGATCGTGTTGAATCCTGGTGGAAAAGTAAGCCAGTATAAAGATGTGATTTATTATATTCTGATCGCGGACGGAGTTATCAGCATTATCAGCCCGATCTATCTCATCTTTGCAATTCGCACAAGCAGAAGACTGGAACTGGCAGGACATGCACAGAAAGCATTTGATAAAAAAGACAAAGATGCAGGGGATGGGCTGGAAAAACGGGCAGATAATGATACTAAAAAACAGTCCGATAAAACAGATCCTGATACAGAGAAAGAAGAAAAACTGAAAAAATCTGATGTGGTATCAGCTGAGCCTGTTACGAGTGTATCAAAAAAGGAGATGCAGGAGAACAATGCATCAGATGATGAGTTGGACGATGAGATGACCAGAGAAATTTTACATTTTTTTGAGGATGATAAGTAAGAGGAGTTTTTGTGAAACAGAAAGAATATGATGTAATTGTAGTTGGCGGAGGGGCAGCCGGTCTGATGGCTGCCATTCAGGCTGCATCCACAGGGGCAAAAACAGCCATTCTGGATCACCATGAAGTTTCCGGCAAAAAGATCCTGGCAACAGGAAATGGAAAATGCAATTTTACGAATCTGATGCAGGGGGAGAGCTTTTATCGATGCGATACCCCTGCCTTTGTATTGCATATGTTAGAGGCATTTTCCGCCACAGATACCATTGAATTTTTCCGTGGACTGGGTGTACTGACAAAAGAACGGCAGGGTTACTGTTATCCGAGAAGCGGGCAGGCAGCAACCATTCGAAATGCATTGATGCGCCGCATGGAAGTATTGCAGATTGAACTGTATAACAGTATTGGAATCCGGAAGATCCAGCGGGAGAAAGACGGATTTTTGCTGGATACAAAAAGCGGTCTGTTTGCTTCTAAAAGTTGTATTCTGGCAACCGGAGGTATGGCATCTCCAAAGACCGGCAGTGATGGAAGCGGTTATATTTATGCGAAAGCATTAGGACATACAGTGAAGAAGCCGTTGCCGGCGCTGACTGCATTGATTGCTGAGGCAGGCTGGTTAAAGCAGACGGCAGGTGTGCGGGCAGATGCTTCGATAAGTCTTTTTGTAGATGGATCATGTGTGGCGCAGGATATTGGGGAAGTACAGATGACAGATTATGGTATTTCCGGAATCCCGGTTTTTCAGGTGAGCCGGTATGCGTCACTGGCGCTGGATGAGGATCAGAGAGTGGAAGCGGTGCTTGATTTTGCACCAGAGTATACAGAAGATGCGTTACGCGAATTCTGGAAAAACCAAATGACCCAGGTATCTGGTGATACGACCTGGAAGGAACTGTTGTCCGGTATCGTCAACGAAAAACTTGCAGCAATGCTTTGTGCACAAAAACATCTGGGAGAGCGCACGATTGTTTCTGTGAATGAAACGAAGAGACGGCAGTTACAGCGGGAGCTGATCCATTTGCTCAAACAGGTAAAACTGACAATAACCGGAACAAAGGATTTTTCTTTTGCACAGGTTACCTGCGGTGGGATTTCAGTGGAAGAACTGACCGAACAGATGGAGTCAAGAAAAGTACCGGGACTGTATTTTGCAGGTGAGATCGTGGATGTGGATGGCATCTGCGGCGGTTATAATCTGCAGTGGGCCTGGTCCAGTGGAACAGTGGCAGGCAGACAGGCGGCATTGCGCTGCAAAGTCAGAAACAATGACGTAAAGTAGTAAAGTAAGAAACGAACACGAATGTATGTAAAATATCTAATACGAAACAGAATAATTTGGAGAAATATATGAACAAGACAATTCAAGTGTCACAGATTTCTGTGCCTCTGGCACATACAAAAGAAGAAATCTTTCAAAAGGCATGTGCGCTGGCGCAGATTCCGACAAAAAAAGTGATCTCCATGCAGATCATGAAACAGTCGGTGGATGCCAGAAAAAAAGCTACACTTAATTATACGTATACAGTGCGGCTTGTGGTGGATGCACAGCAGAAAATCCGCAAAAATCATGCGCATGTGCAGGAAATTCAGCCAGTGACTTATCAAATTCCGAAAAAAAAGGATACGGCGGCAGAAGAAAAACAACCGATCGCAATCGTAGGTGCGGGACCGGCGGGCCTGTTTGCAGCTTATCTGCTGGCACAGTGTGGTTATTGCCCGAATATCTATGAGCGCGGAAAAGAAGTATCTGCCCGTCAGCAGGATGTGGAAGCATTCTGGAGCGATGGCAGTTTAAATCTCGAATCCAACGTGCAGTTTGGAGAAGGCGGAGCCGGTACGTTTTCTGATGGAAAGTTAAATACTTTAGTAAAAGATAAATTCGGACGCAGCCGGTATGTGCTGGAAACTTTTGTGAAATTTGGTGCACCGGAGGATATTTTGTATGTGGCAAAACCACATGTGGGAACAGATGTCCTGCGCACAGTAGTAGAGCGGATGCGTCAGGAAATTATTGGTCTTGGCGGAACCTTCCATTTTTCCACAAAGGTGACCGATTTACATATCAAAGATGGGAAGATTTCGGAAATTGAGCTGAATCATAAGGAATGGAAGGTAGTTTCTGGTGTGGTTCTGGCCATCGGACACAGTGCCAGAGATACGTTTCAGATGCTGTATGAGCGGCAGATTCCGATGGCAGCAAAATCCTTTGCGGTAGGTATGCGTGTGGAACATCCACAGCAGATGATCAATGAAAGCCAGTATGGAACCGGTGCCGATATGACACTGCTGCCAACAGCTGCTTATAAGGTAACACATCAGGCTTCCAATGGAAGAGGCGTGTATTCCTTTTGTATGTGTCCGGGTGGTTACGTGGTCAATGCTTCTTCCGAAGAAAATTGTCTGGCAGTAAACGGTATGAGTTACCGTAAACGTGATAGCCATAATGCAAACAGTGCCATCATTATTTCTGTGACTCCGGCAGATTTTCCAGATAAAGAACATCCTCTTTCCGGCGTTGCCTTTCAGCGGATGTTAGAAGAAAAAACATGGAAACTTGCGGAGGGAAAAGTGCCTCAGCAGTTATATGGTGATTTTAAACAGAATAGAGCCAGCACTGGATACGGTTCTTTTGATAGCTGTGTAAAAGGTCTGCATGGCTTTGCAAATCTGAGAAGCCTGTTTCCGGAAGCTGTAAATGAGGCGTTTTGCGAGGGAATGGAAGCTTTTGGGCGGAAAATCCGTGGATTTAACCGCGAGGACTGTATTTTGTCCGGCGTGGAGAGCCGTACCTCTTCCCCGGTGCGGATTCACAGGGATGAAAGTTTTCAGAGTGAGATCCGGGGGCTGTATCCGTGCGGAGAAGGCGCAGGATATGCCGGTGGTATTATGTCTGCAGCCATGGACGGATTAAAAGTGGCAGAGGCGATCGTACAGGAGATAAAGTAAATGGAGATAAATGTAGCAGAATTGACACCCATGATGCAAAAATACATGGAGACAAAGCAGGAGTACAAAGACTGTATCCTGTTTTACCGTCTGGGTGATTTTTATGAAATGTTTTTTGATGATGCTCTGACGGCATCCCGGGAACTTGAGATTACGCTGACCGGAAAAAGCTGCGGTTTAAAAGAGCGTGCACCGATGTGTGGTGTGCCCTTTCATGCCGTAGAAGGATATTTGAACAAACTGGTATCCAAAGGATATAAAGTGGCCATCTGTGAACAAGTGGAGGATCCGAAGCAGGCAAAGGGTCTGGTAAAAAGAGAAGTAACCAGAATCGTTACACCTGGAACAAATCTGGATACCAATGCATTGGATGAGACAAAAAATAACTACATCATGTGTGTGGTGTACGTGGACAATAAATACGGTGTGTCCGTGGCGGATGTCACCACCGGCGCTTACTATGTGACAGAACTGGATTCTGAGCGCAAACTGTTAGATGAGATCAGTAAATATATGCCATCTGAGATTATTTCCAATGAGGCATTTTTTGTCAGCGGGATTGATCTGGAAGACCTGCGTCACAGACTTGGCATTACAATCTATTCTCTGGATGCATGGTATTTCGGAGACGAACTGGCAGCAACTACATTAAAGGATCATTTCCATGTGGCTTCCCTGAATGGACTGGGACTTGGTGATTATAACTGTGGCGTGATAGCAGCCGGTGCGCTGCTGAAATATCTGTATGAAACGCAGAAAACGACACTGGATCACATGACCACCATTGAACCATATTCCACCGGAAAGTTTATGGTGCTTGACAGTTCCACCAGAAGAAATCTGGAACTGGCAGAAACACTGCGTGAAAAACAGAAACGTGGTTCGCTGCTCTGGGTGCTGGATAAAACAAGAACAGCCATGGGAGCCAGAATGCTGCGTGCCAATCTGGAGCAGCCATTGATCGATAAAAAGCAGATTGAGGCCAGACTGGATGCAGTGGAAGAACTTAAAAACAATATGATCTGTAGAGAAGAACTGCGGGAATATTTAAATCCGATCTATGATCTGGAACGTTTGATCAGCCGCGTGGTTTATCAGACTGCAAATCCCCGGGATCTGATTGCTTTTCGTTCTTCCCTTGAGATGCTTCCGGCCATCAAGACGCTGCTTCAGGATCTGAAAACACCGTTGCTGCGGGAACTGGATGAAGAACTGGATCCGTTAAAGGATATTTATGAGCTGATCTGTCAGTCCATTGAAGATGAACCGCCAATCTCCATCCGGGAAGGCGGCATGATCAAGAGCGGTTATAATGAGCAGGTGGATCATCTGCGCAATGCCAAGACCGAGGGCAAGACATGGCTGGCCAAGATCGAAGAGGAAGAACGGGAAAAGACCGGTATCAAGAATCTGAGAATCAAATTTAATAAAGTATTTGGTTATTATCTGGAAGTGACGAACTCCTACAAAGATCTTGTGCCTGAGTATTATACAAGAAAACAGACACTGACCAATGCGGAACGTTATATCACACCAGAGTTAAAAGAGTTAGAAGAAACCATTCTTGGTGCGGAGGACAAACTGACAGCTCTGGAGTACGATATTTTCTGTCAGATCCGCAATACCATTGCAGATCAGGTTGTGCGCATCCAGCATACAGCAAAAGCCGTTGCGGCGCTGGATGTAGTTGCTTCTCTGGCCGTTGTAGCTGAGCAGAGTGATTATACGAGACCTAAGATTAACGAAAAAGGAATTCTGGACATTAAGGGCGGCCGCCATCCGGTGGTGGAAAAAATGATCGATAACGATATGTTTATCGCAAACGATACCTATCTGGATAATAAAAATAACCGCATTGCGATCATTACCGGGCCGAACATGGCAGGAAAATCTACTTACATGAGACAGAATGCCCTGATCGTGCTGATGGCGCAGATCGGAAGTTTTGTGCCTGCACAGAGTGCCAATATCGGTATTGTGGACCGTATTTTTACCCGTGTGGGAGCATCCGACGATCTTGCCTCCGGACAGAGTACCTTTATGGTAGAGATGAACGAGGTGGCAAATATTTTGAGAAATGCTACAAGCAGCAGCCTTTTGATTCTGGATGAGATCGGCCGCGGTACAAGTACCATCGACGGCTTATCTATTGCCTGGGCGGTGGTAGAGTATATCAGCAATCCGAAAATCCTTGGAGCAAAGACGCTGTTTGCCACTCATTATCATGAACTGACAGAACTGGAAGGCAAGCTTTCCAATGTAAATAATTACTGTATTGCCGTAAAAGAAAAAGGTGACGATATTGTATTTTTACGAAAGATCGTATCCGGCGGCGCTGACAGAAGTTATGGTATCCAGGTGGCAAAACTGGCAGGCGTTCCGGATCCGGTGATCGAGCGTGCAAAGGTGATCTGCGAAGAACTGGAGCGTGCGAATATGAGCAATCTGGCCGCAAATCTTCCGGAGATTCCGGCACAGCATAAGGCAAAACCGAAACAGCCGGACGATGTGGATATGGCGCAGATGTCACTGTTTGACACGTTGAAAGATGATGACATCATCGGGGAGATCCGTGAGATTGATCTGACAAATATGACACCGTTTGAGGCTATGAACAAATTGTATGAAATCCAGAATAAGATTAAAAATCGCTGGTAGGAGGCACATATGCCACAGATAGAAGTTTTAGATGAACAGACCATAGATAAGATTGCAGCGGGAGAGGTGGTAGAGCGCCCATCTTCCGTTGTCAAAGAACTGGTGGAAAATGCCATTGACGCGAAGGCTTCTGCCATCACCGTAGAAATCAAAGAGGGCGGAACTTCCCTGATCCGTATCACAGACAACGGATGCGGGATTGAAGCAGAGCAGATTCCAATTGCTTTTTACCGCCATTCCACAAGTAAAATTCGTAAAGTAGAAGATCTGGTGCGTATTTCCTCACTGGGCTTCCGCGGTGAGGCGCTGTCAAGTATTGCTGCGGTGGCTCAGGTGGAACTGATCACAAAGACACAGGAGCAGTTTACCGGCAGCAGATATCTGATCGAGGGGGGAAAAGAGATTTCCCTGGAAGAAATTGGTGCGCCAAACGGAACCACGTTTCTGGTAAAAAATCTGTTTTATAATACACCTGTGCGTCGTAAATTTTTAAAATCCGCCCAGACAGAGGCAGGATATGTCAATGATCTGATGGAGCGGATGGCGCTGTCCCACCCGGATGTATCTTTTAAGTTTATCAATAACGGACAGATTCGTTTACATACTTCGGGGAATGGACAGCTGAAGGATATTATTTACCATATTTATGGTCGTGATATTGCGGCAAACCTGCTGGAAGTACATGGAGAATACGAAGGATTCTGCGTGGATGGGTATATCGGAAAGCCGATCATTGCCAGAGGAAACCGCAATTTCGAAAGTTATTTTATTAACGGACGTTATATTAAAAGCAGTCTGATTGCTAAGTCTCTGGAGGATGGATATCGTGGATTTATGATGCAGCACAAATATCCGTTTACCGTTCTGATGATTTCTCTGGACGGAACTCTTGTGGATGTCAATGTGCATCCGAATAAGATGGAAATGCGATTTTCCAACGGGGAAATGTTGTATCAGCAGCTGGTGGCACTGATTTCCGGACACCTGCGGGAAAGTGAACTGATTCCGAAGGTAGAAGTTCATGAAGAAAAAACGGCTGCAAAGCAAGTGGAGGTTTCCCGGGAAACGGCGCCGGAACCATTTGAGACAAAGCGTCTGGAACGTCTGCGTGCAGCGGTGGCAAAGGACAGTCCATATGAGCGGAAATATCCGGAGCGTGATCCGCTGACTGAAAGAACGATGCAGCCGGCGACCGGAGCGGAAAGCAGTAATCATGCAATGGTTCGGGAGAATATTTCATTTGCTGCAAAGCCGGAGGTAAAATCGAAAGTTGATATGCAAGCGCCAGAAGAACGTACAGCAGTTGAAACAAAAGACGTGAATCTGAGTGCATTTCAGGGAAATAACTCTGAAATACCGATTATTTCCAATCCTGTACAGCAGAATTTGTTTGAAGCAGCGGAGCAGGAAGCAGAAGAAGATTCAGTTTCTGATGTACAGAAAAATGCAGATACTGCTTTGGATCTGAATACAGGCAGGAAGGAAGAACTAAAGCTGCTCTCCAAACAGGCCAGACCGCAGCACCGCATCATCGGTCAGTTATTTGATACTTATTGGCTGGTGGAATTTCAGAATCAGTTTTATATGATCGATCAGCACGCGGCACATGAAAAGGTTTTATTTGAGCGTACTATGAAAGCTTATCGGGAAAAAGAATTTACGTCCCAGATGATCAGCCCTCCAATTATTCTTTCCCTGACCATGCAGGAGGAAACTCTGCTGAAAAAGTTTTTACCGGAATTTGAAAAACTCGGATATGAGATCGAGCATTTTGGTGGCAAAGAATATACCGTAAACGCAGTTCCGGGCAATTTGTATGGTCTGAACGGTCAAAGCCTGTTGCTGGAACTGATGGATGGCCTTGGCAGTATGTCTGAGAAAGATACACCAGATCTGGTAGTGGAAAAGATTGCAAGCATGTCCTGCAAAGCGGCGGTAAAGGGGAATCAGAAACTTTCCAGGGCGGAGATCGAACATCTGATCGATGAATTGCTGACACTGGAAAATCCTTATTTTTGCCCGCATGGCAGACCGGTGATCGTAGCAATGACAAAATATGAGATAGAAAAGAAATTTAAGAGAATCGTATAGAGAGACAGTAAAACTATGATGAAGGAACAGAAAAAACAACCATTATTAATACTGACAGGGCCGACCGCGGTTGGAAAGACAGACTTGTCCATCGCTTTGGCAAAAAAAATCAATGGTGCTGTGATCTCTGCGGATTCCATGCAGGTGTATCGCGGCATGGATATCGGTTCAGCCAAGGTGACACCGGAGGAGATGCAGGGAGTAAAGCATTATCTGATCGATGTGCTGGATCCCGAGGATGAATTTCATGTTGTTCGTTTTCAGGAGATGGCAAAAGCAGCATTGAAAGAGATTTATGCCAACGGTCAGATTCCGATCATCGCCGGCGGCACAGGATTTTATATCCAGGCGCTTTTGTATGACATTGATTTTACCGAGCAGGAAGAAGATATTGCCCTGCGGGAGCATTATGCGGCACTGGCGCAGGAACATGGCAATGAATATCTGCATGAAATGCTGCGCCATGTGGATCCGGTTTCTGCCGAGATCATCCATGCAAATAATGTGAAACGGACAATTCGTGCACTGGAATATTTTGAAAAAACAGGGGAACCGATTTCAAAGCACAATGAGCAGGAGCGGGCGAAAGAATCCCCGTATGATTTCCGCTATTTTGTGCTGACGGATGAGCGTGCCCATCTGTATGAGCGCACTGATCGCCGGGTAGATCTGATGCTGGAAGCAGGTCTGGTGGATGAGGTAAAACGCCTGCGGGATCAGGGATGCCATAAAGGCATGGTTTCCATGCAGGGACTTGGATATAAGGAAATTCTTTCCTGGTTAGAGGGAGAAATTTCCTATGAGGAAGCTGTGTATCTGCTGAAACGGGATACCAGACATTTTGCAAAACGTCAGCTGACATGGTTCCGCCGGGAGCGGGATGTCATCTGGCTGAACAAACCGGATTATGATTATGACGATTCCAGGATTCTGGATGAAATTTTAAATACAATTACAGCTGGAGGATGGTTATGACAGAAGAACTGATCAGACAGAAATACCTGGATATGGGGATTTCAAAAGAAGTATATGAATTTGGAGCAGAAATCGAGAAAACGTTAAAAGAGCGTTTTGGTAAAATAGATGAAACCGCAGAGTATAACCAGTTAAAAGTGGTACATGCCATGCAGAAATGCAGAGTAAGCGCAGAGTGTTTTCAGGCAACCAGCGGTTATGGGTACAATGACATTGGCCGTGATACCTTAGAGGAAGTGTATGCAGAATGTTTTCACGGGGAAGCGGCTCTGGTGCGTCCGCAGATCACCTGTGGAACCCATGCACTCGCACTGGCACTGATGTCCAACCTGCGTCCGGGAGATGAGTTACTTTCCCCGGTTGGAAAACCTTATGATACACTGGAGGAGGTAATCGGTATCCGCCCGTCGAAAGGTTCCCTGGCTGAGTATGGCATTACTTACCGTCAAGTAGATCTGCTGAATAACCGTGATTTTGATTTTGAAGGTATCCGTTCTGCCATCAATGAAAAAACAAAACTGGTGACCATTCAGCGCTCAAAAGGTTACGAGACACGTCCGACATTATCTGTGGAGCGGATCCGTGAACTGATCGCTTTCGTGAAATCCATCAAACCGGATGTGATCTGCATGGTGGACAACTGTTACGGAGAATTCGTTGAGGAGCGTGAGCCACTGGAAGTTGGCGCAGATATGATCGTCGGATCCCTGATCAAAAACCTTGGTGGCGGTCTGGCACCGATCGGCGGTTACATTGTAGGAAAGAAAGAATGTGTGGATAACGCAGCATACCGTCTGACTTCCCCGGGACTTGGGAAAGAAGTTGGCGCATCTCTTGGTGTTATCCAGAGCTTCTATCAGGGACTGTTTCAGGCTCCGATGGTTGTATCCGGCGCATTAAAAGGAGCTATTTTCGCAGCAAATATTTTTGAAAAAATCGGATTCCCGGTGATCCCAAACAGCACCGAGTCTCGCCACGATATCATTCAGGCTGTGACCTTTGGATGCCCGGAGGGCGTAGTTGCTTTCTGTCAGGGGATTCAGGCAGCAGCGCCGGTGGATTCTTATGTAACACCGGAACCTTGGGATATGCCAGGCTATGACAGTCAGGTTATTATGGCAGCTGGAGCATTTGTACAGGGATCATCTATTGAACTGAGTGCGGACGGACCGATCAAACCGCCGTATGCCGTATATTTCCAGGGTGGCCTGACCTGGTATCATGCAAAGCTTGGAATTATGATGGCACTGCAGAAATTAGTGGATGCAGGTATTGTAACGAAAGACTTTAAAGCGAAAAATGTAGCAGACTTGTAAAATTTCTTCATAAAATTTTAAGAGAATTACAAAAAAAGTTCGTATTTTTCAGGTGTACAGTAAAAAAAAATTATGCTATGATATCTACGACTGCATAGAGAGAGTAGAACAGGAAGGCTTATGCAGAAAAATATGACAGTAAAAGAGTTACCGGATACAGAAAGACCTTATGAAAAGTGTCTGATGTATGGGGCGGATGCGCTGACGGATGCGGAACTGATCAGTGTCATTATCCGGACAGGAAGCAGGGGAGAACGGTGTGTCGATTTGGCTCATCGTATTTTGAATGCTGGTCCGGACGGATTATTGAATCTGCTGCAGTTAGATGTAAAACAGCTGACGAAGATCCATGGAATCGGTAATGTGAAGGCGGTACAGTTAAAATGTGTCGGTGAACTGGCAAAGCGGATCGCAAGTACCAGACGCAGACAGCAGGTGGTACTCGAGTCCCCGGAAAGCATTGCATCCTATTATATGGAACGCATGCGGCATGAAGCGCAGGAGATCCTGGTGCTTGCCATGTTTGACAGTAAAAGCATGCTGATCGGTGAGAAAGTGATCTCTGTCGGTACAAGCAATGCGGCACTGATATCGCCCAGGGAGATTTACCGGACTGCGCTGCAGGAGCAGGCAGTTTATATTGTGATCCTGCACAATCATCCGAGCGGAAATCCGGAACCAAGCCGGGAAGACGTCCAGGTTACCCGAAAGATAAAACAGAGTGGAGAGATACTGGATATTTTACTCATGGATCATATTATTATCGGAGATAATCGTTATTTTAGTTTCCGTGAGCAGGATATTTTGTTTGAGAAAGGGAGAGAATAATGGCAAATATATACGGAATTGATCTTGGAACCTGTAATATTAAGATTTTCAGCAAACACAGCAATAAGATCATTAAAGAGAAAAATACCATTGCGGTAATCAATAAAAACCAGCTGTATGCATATGGCGATGAAGCTTATGCAATGTATGAGAAAGCACCAGAGACAATCAATGTGTCTTTCCCGGTTACCGGCGGTGTCATTGCAGATTACAATAATATGCAGACCATGGTACAGGAAATGCTGGAGAAAAATGTGAAAGGTCACGTAAAAGGGTCTGAGTTTATCATTGCGGTTCCAACAGATATCACAGAAGTTGAGAAAAAGGCATTTTATGATCTGTTTTACAAGAGCAAAATGAAGCCGAAGTCGGTACTTTTGTGTGACAAACCGATCGCAGATGCAGTAGGTCTCGGACTTGATGTCAATGAGCCGACCGGTATCATGATCGTAGATATCGGAGCTGATACTACAGAGATTTCCGTGATTTCTTTAGGCGGGCTGGTATTGAGTGATCTGCTTCACTTTGGCGGAAACCGTCTGGATGAGTCTATTATTACTTATATCAAAAAGAACTTTAACCTGGTCATCGGTCAGAAGACTGCCATGCAGTTAAAAGAACATATTGGAAGTGCACTCCCGGGGGAAGAGGGCAGCTATACCATCGTCGGACTGGATGTGGTCAGCGGACTGCCGATTGAGATGGAGATTACAGCAGAGACTGTTTATGAAGCAATGAAAGACAATCTCAATTCTATTTGCAATGCCATCAAGATGATCCTGGAGAAAACTCCGCCAGAGCTGGCAAAAGATATCATCCATTCTGGTATTTATCTGACAGGCGGCGGCTCTAATATCAAAGATATGGATAAATTATTTACGGATATTACAAATATTAAAGTAAATACCTGTGAGGAGCCGGATGAGACAGTTGTAAGAGGACTAAGTCTTGTTGTTACAAACGACAAATTCAAACGGCTGGCTTACAGCATGCGTACAAAAATTTTTAAATAATTCGAATAGCAGAGGCATGGTATGAAGAGAAAGAAACAGAGCAAATTTCCAGCGAAATATGTTCTGCTGATCATGACAATTCTGTGTATTGCCATCATTGGCTGCAGTCTGAGTGCATCCGGTTCGGGTCCGATTTCAGCTGCGGCCGGAGCGGTGATCACACCGATGCAGAAGGGTGTGAACCGGCTCGGAAGTGCACTGACAGATTTGCGCGATCATATGCAGACAAAGAAAAAACTGGAAAAAGAGAATGAGGAACTGCGTACACAGCTGGCAGAGGCTCAGGAAAATCTGAATCAGGTTCAGTTGAATCAGGAAGAATTGGATAATCTGAAAAAACTGTACAACATGGATCAGAGCTATGCAGATTACGAGAAAGTAGCTGCAAATGTGATCGGAAAAGATGCAGGAAACTGGTTTTCCATGTTCCTGATCGACCGCGGCAGCAATGATGGTATTTCTGTGGGCATGAATGTACTGGCTGACGGCGGCCTTGCGGGTATTGTCATTCAGGTCGGACCAAACTATGCAAAGGTTCGTTCTATCATTGATGACAACAGCAATGTCAGTGCCAAAAATCTGAGCACATCGGATCTGTGTATTGTCAGCGGAAGCTTAAAATCTATGAATGAGTCCAGTCTGATTGAGTTTGATGATCTTCGAGATAAGGAAGATCAGGCAAAAGTTGGGGATCAGATTGTGACATCCAATATCAGTGATATGTTTCTGGAGGGAATTCCAATCGGTTATATTACCGATATCCAGACAGATTCCAATAATCTGACCAAATCCGGTCATATTGCGACTATCGTTGATTTTGAGCATCTAAGTGATGTGTTTGTTATCTTACAGACAAAGGATACAACAAATGAACAGGGAGGGGAGTAGGCTATGAGAAGGAAAATTGTGCTGGCAATTACGATCATTGTCTGCTTCCTTTTACAATGCACAGTGTTCAAAGCATTGTCTATCGCGTCAATCTCACCGAATCTTCTGATCGTTGTGGTTGCATCTTTCGGATTTATGCGAGGAAAAAAGGAAGGATTGTTTGTCGGTTTTTTTGCCGGACTTCTGATGGATGTAATGTTTGGAAGTATTGTGGGATTTTATGCCCTGATCTATATGTATATCGGTTATATAAATGGATTTTTTAAGCGAATCTTTTTTCCGGATGAGATCAAACTTCCACTGGGACTGATCGCAGTCAGTGATTTTTTCTGTAATCTGCTGATCTACTTTACACTGTTCTGGTTCCGTGGAAGATTTTCTTTTGGTTATTATCTGATCCATACGATTTTACCGGAACTGGTTTATACAATGATCGTGGCAGTTCTGCTCTACTTCATTTTACTGAAAATAAATGAAAGACTGGAAGCAATTGAACGAAGGAGTGCAGCGAAATTTGGTTGATAAGATAAAAGAATGGATTGTAAAAATTGTAACATCCCGGTTGTTTGTGGTATGGGTAGTGATTGTCTGCCTGTTTGCTTTTGTTCTGCAGCATCTTTTTTCCATGCAGATCATCAAGGGTTCCGATTATCTGAATGATTACATGATGAAAATCGAGAAAACGATCGAGGTAGAGGGAACCAGAGGAAATATTTATGATAGAAATGGTGTACTTCTTGCACATAATGAGCTTTCCTATACAGTTACGCTGGAGGATAACGGCACCTATGCGAACAATAAAGAACGTGCTAAACTTCTGAATGCGGAGATCAGTACACTGATCGATATGATCGAGAAAAACGGAGACAGTATTGTCAATGATCTGGATCTGTATATGGATTCGAATGGAGAACTGTCTTTTCTTGTAGATGGAACAGAACTGGCAGGATTCCGCCGGGATATTTATGGAAGAAAGAAAGTTGCGGATCTGAAATTTAATGCAACCCTTGGATATGATGAGTCCACGGCAACGCCGGAACAGATGTATGAGTATCTGTTGGAAAAATTTGCGGTAGATACAAAAACATATGACAGATACCGTGCATATCAGATCATGGTTGTGCGTTACGCACTTTATTTAAGTTCCTATCAGAAGTATATTGCCATCGGCATTGCGGAAGATGTTTCCGATGAAACCGTGGCGATGATTCGGGAGCATGCATCTGATCTTCAGGGTGTCGAGGTACGGGAAGATACCAAACGAGTTTACGATTATCCGGAATATTTTTCCCACATTTTAGGTTATACCGGAAAAATCTCTGATTCCGAGTACGATTCCCTGCATGAGCAGGATGAGTCTTACAGCCGCAGCGATGTGGTAGGAAAAGCCGGAATCGAGCAGGTGATGGAATTACAGCTTCAGGGGAAAAAAGGTTCTGAGACGGTATATGTCAATAACGTAGGTAAGGTTCTGGATCAGAAAGATTATACAGAACCATCCGCGGGAAATGATGTGTATCTGTCTGTTGATGCCACCTTACAGATGGCAGTTTACGATCTGCTCGAACAGGAACTTGCAGGTATTATTAATTCCAAGATTATTAATGCAAAGACCAGTGACAGTTCAGAACTTTATATTCCAATTTATAAAGTATATAATGCATTGGTTGAAAACAGTGTCATTGATCTTTCCAAAATGGAGCAGGCAGCGGACGGTACTGTACAGGCACAGGTATACCAGACTTTTTCTGCAAGGAAAGAGGCGGCACTGTCAGAAGTTGCATCTGCACTGCAGTCGAATACTGCCTATGAGGATTTGTCTGATGAGATGCAGGAGATGGTTACTTACGTGGTAAAAATGCTGCAGGATCAGTCTGTATTCGTATCTTCTTCCATTGATACATCCGATGATGTATACCAGAACTGGAAGAGTGGAAAAGCATCCGTACAGGAGTATCTGCGCCATGCCATTGATTCTTCCTGGATCAATATTACCGGATTTAATCTGAACGAGAAATATGCAGATACAAGTGAAGTATATACACAGTTAGTGAACTATGTGACGGAACAGCTGAAAAACAGCAATGATTTCGACAAGATCGTTTATAAATATCTGATCTATAATGATAAGATATCAGGAAGTCAGTTATGCCTGATCCTTTATGAACAGGGAATCCTTGCACAGGACGACGATGCGGTAGCAAGCCTGAAGAGCGGGTCTACCAGTGCGTATACCTTCCTGAAAAGCAAGATTCAGAGTATGCAGATCACACCGGCACAACTGGCGCTGGATCCTTGTACCGGTTCCTGCGTGATCATGAATCCAAATACGGGAGAACTGCTGGCCAGTGTAACGTATCCGGGTTATGACAGCAATCGTCTTGCAAACAACATGGATTCAGCATATTATAACGCATTGCTGCAGGATGGTTCTCTGCCGTTGTATAATAATGCGACCCAGCAGACGACAGCACCTGGTTCCACTTTTAAAATGGTAACCGCTTCTGCCGGACTGACAGAAGGTGCGATTTCAACCGGAACAGTCATTACAGATACTGGTGTATTTGACCGTCTCGGATTAAATTTGAAGTGCTGGGTATATCCACGTAATCACGGAAGCATTACGGTATCGCAGGCAATCCGTGATTCATGTAACTATTTCTTCGCTGAGACTGCATATCGACTGAGCCTGAGCGGAGATACGTACAAAGAGGAAAAAGGTCTGAGCGCCATTGCAAAATATGCAACAGAATTTGGACTTGCTGACAAGACAAATATTGAGATCCCAGAAGGAACGCCGAAAATTGCGGATGAATTTCCAATTGACGCATCCATCGGACAGAGTAATCATAACTATACAACCTCACAGTTGGCACGTTATGTTGCTGCCATTGCAAATAATGGTACGGTGTATGATCTGACACTGCTTAATAAGGTAACTGATTCAGATGGAAATACGCTGGAAACTTATACGCCGCAGGTTCATAATCAGATTACCAATCTGTCGGCATCTACCTGGCAGGTTCTGCACAGTGGTATGGAGATGGCCATTGGTGAGCATGATCAGTTCAAAGATCTGCAGGTATCGTTGGCTGGTAAGACAGGTACCGCGCAGGAGAATGAAAATCGCCCAAACCATGCATTATTTGTCGGATACGCACCAGCGGACAATCCACAGATTGCCATTGCCACACGTATCGCTTATGGTTATGGATCCAGCAATGCCTGCGTATTCGTAGATCAGGTTATGAAGTATTACTTCAAACAGAACACAGAAGAAGAGTTACTGAACGGACAGGCGATTAACGTCGGGACTTCATCCAACAGCTTTGGTGATTAAAGAGAACTGACACAAAAATAGTCTGCAAATAAAAAGTCAAGCAGAAATTAATGAACTTTGAAAATTTTATACAGGTTGAACGTAAGATAC
>NZ_CAKRAS010000019.1 GCF_934295145.1 uncultured Eubacterium sp.
ATAGGTGATTTCCACTTCCGGACATCTGATTCCCAAATTTCCGGAAGTGCGATTTCATCGCACAAGAATATTCAAATAGGGGCATATTCTTGCGTATCATGTTCCTTTGCAAAAGCTTTCAAACTTGAAAGATATGAAGTTAGCCCATCAAAATCTTTCTTAGCCAAGAGTTCATCAATCTCAAATGCAAATCTGTCACACTCTTTTGAAAATCTTAACATTCTTTACTACCTTCTTTCTTGAAAATAAGAAATAGCACTCTTCATGTCTTCACTTTTATAAACTAATGATAACATATTGATATACTACCGTCACTTTATATCATAAAAAGCATATTTTTCTTTATTCTGTCGTTTTTAGTTGGGTTGTTCTAAAGAAAAAGACCGCCTCTCCCGAGACGGCCTTCCACCACAACAATCCTAACGATTGCCATACATCTTCTCATAATAATTCTGATACTCACCACTGATGATAGTCTCCCACCACTCACGGTTATCCAGATACCACTGAATGGTCTTCTTAATACCATCCTCAAACTTTGTCTCCGGAAGCCAGCCAAGCTCATTATGAATCTTGGTCGGATCGATCGCATAACGCATATCGTGACCTTTACGATCTGTCACATGTGTGATCAGGCTCTCCGGCTTGCCAAGCTCCTTGCAGATAATCTTTACAATGTCGATATTCTTCTTCTCATTGTGTCCACCGACATTATAGACCTCACCAACACGTCCGTTATGAATGATCAGATCAATAGCCTTACAGTGATCCTCCACATACAGCCAGTCACGCACATTCAGGCCCTCACCATATACCGGCAACGGTTTATCAGCCAGCGCATTGGCGATCATCAGCGGAATCAGTTTCTCCGGGAAATGATACGGTCCGTAGTTATTGGAGCAGCGGCTGATAGAAACCGGCAGACCATAAGTTCTGTAGTATGCAAGTACAAGCAAATCTGCTGCTGCCTTGGAAGAAGAATACGGAGAACTTGTATGGATCGGAGTCTCCTCTGTAAAAAACAGATCCGGGCGGTCTAACGGCAGATCGCCATACACTTCATCAGTAGAAACCTGATGATAACGTTTGATGCCATATTTTCTGCAGGCATCCATCAATACGGAAGTTCCCATGATATTTGTCTCAAGAAAAATACCCGGGTTCTCGATGGAACGGTCTACGTGGCTCTCTGCTGCAAAATTTACAACCATGTCCGGATGCTCTTCCTCAAATAACTGGTAAACAGCATCTCTGTCGCAAATGTCAGCCTTTACAAAACGGAAATTCGGATTCTCCATCACCGGTGCCAGTGTGGACAAATTTCCCGCATAAGTCAGTTTATCCAGGCAGATGATTCTGTAATCCGGATAATTATTTAACATATGAAACACAAAGTTACTTCCAATAAATCCGGCTCCGCCGGTTACAATAATGGTCATTTTATATTCCTCCTGCATCACAACTTGATTTAGTCTCTCTGGAACAGATCTCTTGTGTAAACTTTCTCTCTGACATCATCCAGACAGCTGTCATATCTGTTTGCAATGATGGCCTGGCTCATCTCTTTGAATTTTACCATATCATTTACCACTTTACTTCCGAAAAATGTGGAACCCTCCTCTAATGTTGGCTCATAAATAACAACCGTTGCGCCTTTTGCTTTGATCCGCTTCATAACGCCCTGAATGGAAGACTGACGGAAATTATCAGAATTAGATTTCATCGTCAGACGATACACACCGATCACAACCTCTTTTTCCATAGAAGCATCGTAATTATTTTCATCCTCATACGCATAATATCCGGCCATCTGTAATACACGGTCTGCAATAAAATCCTTACGGGTTCTATTGGACTCAACAATGGCAGACATCATATTCTGCGGTACATCCGCATAATTTGCCAGCAACTGTTTCGTATCTTTCGGCAGGCAATATCCACCATATCCAAAGGATGGATTATTGTAATGAGAACCGATACGCGGATCCAGACACACACCGTCGATGATCTGCTGTGTATTCAGGCCTTTCATCTCCGCATAAGTATCAAGCTCATTAAAATAAGAGACCCGAAGTGCCAAATACGTATTGGCAAATAACTTCACGGCCTCTGCTTCTGTAAATCCCATGATCAGGGTATCGATATCCTCTTTGATGGCGCCTTCCTGCAGCAATCCTGCAAATGTATTGGCAGCTTTCACCAGTCTCGCATTCTCCACATCTGTACCGACAATAATTCTGGACGGATACAGATTATCATACAATGCTTTGGATTCCCGTAAAAATTCCGGGCTGAAAATAATATTGTCACAATGATATTTCTCACGCACACTGGCAGTATAACCAACCGGGATTGTGGACTTGATCACCATGATCGCATCCGGATTATATTTGATTACAAGCTCAATTACTGCTTCCACTGCTGATGTATCAAAAAAATTCTTCTTGCTGTCATAATTCGTCGGTGCTGCGATGACCACATAATCTGCGTCTTTGTATGCTGCTTCCGCATCCAGCGTAGCTGTCAGATTCAGTTCCTTCTCAGCCAGATATTTTTCAATATAATCATCCTGGATCGGTGACTTCTTCTGATTAATCAGTTCCACCTTCTCCGGGATAATATCGACTGCCATAACCTCATGATGCTGAGATAATAGCGTTGCAATTGACAAACCTACATATCCTGTTCCTGCTACTGCAATTTTCATACTCTATTACTTCCTTTACCATTTTATTTATATGCACAAAAATAAGAGCCTCTTGAGGAAATTCCTCATTCTGGCTCTCATTCCTGTAAATTTCAATTTTAAACTACTGCTTTACTGATATTCCTTCTATGCTTAACCATTGTGCAACTGTGTCCACACTTACTTTTACTGCTTCTGCAATATTTTCAAGAGACAATCCCATATTTGCTAACCGTAAAGATGTGGCCTGTTTTTCTTCTTTGCGTCCAATCTCCCTGCCAATCGCCTCCGACTCTTCTCTCTCCATCCTCAGATGTTCTTCCTGATCATACTCAAAAATACTCATTTTCAACACCTCCGCTTTGTTGCGCTTCAAAAAATCTGCTAAAATGCCATTTTTAATACATTCATTCACGGCCAGCTCCATCGCAGCATCAAAATCCATATACTCCTGATACTTCCGAATCGTATCTACAAAAATCATATACTGATGCAAAGTCGGACTCTTTGCTGCCAGTTCCTGATTGTGCCCTTCATTGATATTCAACACTGTAATCTTCAGTTCCAGATCCGGCTCGCCCGTATGTATCTGATAGGCATCTGATAAACGCTGCTCTGACACGTCCGGAAGATTCTCTGTTCCGTTATAAAACACTACAAACTTCGGTTCCGGAAGTTCAATCATCTTCCTGCCATACAAGTTATCATCTTTGACCAACACCGCATATACACAGGTTACATAAATCAGATTTCGCAACGGCATATTTTTATTCACCGTTGACTGATGCTCATACAATAATAACTGTGATGCGATTACAAACGATACATCATTTCGCATCCCCATGTATGTTGCATTCTCCAGCGTCGTAATTTTCAGATCATTCGGATTATCATATTCCGAATCATTCATGGCATTGTATACTTTCAATGCCACAACCGGATCATTCAAAAGCATCCGAAATACCCGGTCCTTGTACTCCCGGCTTGGTTCACCAAGTATCTTCAGAATATCTTTCATAATCTCCTGAATGTATTCCGTTGTGATTCCTTCAGTTTTTGTCAACTCTGTCGCTTTTGCCATCCATTGTCCTCCTCCGTGTAAGCAGAAAGAACACTTGTCTGACTGGCTGTATTCTGCAAAAATAATATATATTATTCACTGCCTGCAAATACTTACAACTCCATCGCAAAATTCCTTCTGCTTATCTTTACTTGTTTCCTGAAATTCAAGCATTAAGAAATTCTGTCGAATATATTAGAATACAGATCGGCTTGTGCCAAATATGAATTGAAGAATATTAATGCTTACACTGAGTGTAGCATCTGATGGTGTATTCATCAACTATTTTTTATGTTTAATAATGTCATATCTTTATCTACTGGCAAAGATAATAGAGCCAACTTCGAAATCCTCGCTTTATCTTCTGATTAACCAATGTGAACCCTCCCACTTTTCCATTCACACAAAGCTCCGCTGTAATTTTTGTATAATCGTACTTGGTAATTTCAATCTGATACTTTGGCATACCACCTGGCAAATCTGTTCTGATATAAATATCCTCGTTTTTATTCAACCTCAGCGGATGTTGAATATTATCTTCCCGACTTTTTGAAATCAATTGGGATTTTGCTATGTTTCCCGTTTTCTCATCTCGTTCCAAAATATGTCTAATCTTTATATCATATATTCCATCCGGAGAAGATATTTTTATTACCTCCTGCGCATCTACCTCTAAAACAAACTCACGATTAAATTCATCTGAAGCCTCAATCATCCGATATTCAAAATTCTCATCATACAAATTTCTGTTCCTAAATAAAATCCATATTTTTCCAATAACAAAAATAACGAACAACAATATTGTACAAAAATTGGCAATTCCACTTACATTTTCAAAAAAATGACCAATCCTATTAAAAATCAATAATATGCATATTAATTCCTTTTCCATAAAAATCATACATCTTTCGTCATTTTAACCAAACTACTATATACGTTATTATACTTCATTATCCTTGATTTGTATTGTACTATATTTATCTTTTATTGTTTATTATAATTTTATTTCAACCCCAGCTACTCTGAAACTCAAATAAAATCATAATATACTAATGCATCTGCCTTCTAGCACTGTGTTTAAAAGACAG
Source organism: uncultured Eubacterium sp. (assembly GCF_934295145.1). Lineage (GTDB taxonomy): Bacteria > Bacillota > Clostridia > Lachnospirales > Lachnospiraceae > Eubacterium_I. The sequence continues at coordinate 4,835 of NZ_CAKRAS010000019.1, forward strand.
ATGCTCATTAAAATTACTATTTACTATTTGCACTTTTATTTATAATTAAACATTGATTTTATTTACCAAAGCTATCCTTATATCTTTGTTTACACAAAAATGCAAATATGCATCCCAGTAAAGCCCAACCTCCTGCTATAACAAATTCTTGGGGAGATAATGTACATCCCGTTCCAGGAATTAAATACATCACACACATAACTCCAGACATAATAACAGCCATAAAACCAATAAATTTATAATTTTTTACTTTATACGGACGTTTTAAATTTGGTTCAGTCTTTCTTAATTTTACAAAAGCCATCGAAACAATACAATATGTTAAACAACATGCAAAACTTGCACTATTAGAAATCCAAATCAACATTTCTCGACCAAAGAAAACTGATATAATTGACAACACTCCAATAAGTATTAAAGAAAGATACGGTGTTTTATATTTAGGATGTGTTTTCGAAAAAACATGAGGAATCATACATGAATCAGCCATAGCCATTAAAGCTCGGCTTCCACCAAGCATAAAGGAATTCCAGCTCGTCACAATTCCGCACATACCACCCAGTATAAGCACTTTTGCCATCACTTCACTGTTAAAAACTTTTTTCATTGCATCGGCAGTTACAAGTCCACTTCCATCAACTGAATCAGCAATTTCAGATACATTCATTGCATATCCAACTGCCAGTACAACCAACCCATAAAATGCTACTGCCAGGGCAATAGAAAAAACTAAGAGCTTTCCAAGTTTTTTTAAGGGAACATTAATTTCTTCTGCTGCCTGAGGAATAACATCAAAACCGAATAAAAAGAAAGGTGCAACCATTGCTACAGACAAAATACTTCCAATAATACTTCTCATATCCGCCCCCACAAACATTTGTCCACGCAAATTTGATGGTTCACCCTTTAAAGCAGACATAACAATAAGAACTATGCCAACTCCAGCAATTGCGATTGTAAGAACTTTTTGCAAAACTGCTGCTGCTTTGACACCTTTTATATTTATCCAGGTAATTAGAATGGAAAAAAATATTGCCACCATTAACCAACTTAAATATATATCAAATCCACAAACCGTATATAGATATCCCTTTAAAAAATCAGGGAAAATATATTGAATGATTGTAGGGAGCGAACATGCTTCAAAGCATACCACTCCAATATAACTCAGTACAACTGCCCATGTACAGATGAATGACCCTATTGGTCCAAATGCTCTCTGGCTAAATACTTTTGCTCCACCGCTTTCTGGCATAGCAGTCGTAAGCTCTGCATATACTAATCCAACAAAGTATATCATTATTCCACCGATTAGGAATGCAACCATTGTTCCCACTGTACCTGCACTTTGTATCCATCCGCCAGATGAAACTACCCATCCCCATCCAATCATCGCTCCAAAAGCAACAACAAGAACATCACTTGTATTTAATACCTTCTTCAGACCATCTTCATTCGTCTTTGTTTTCATCTACAAACCTTTCATTAAAGAGCTGGTGTATCCCAAACTTTCAATTTAGTGCCAATCCCATTTTTTAGTGCATTCTTATAAACATCATATCCCCATGCAACGTCTTCAATAGGCATTCCTCCAACAGCATAAAGAATAATTTGTTCATCACTATCTCTTCCACTTTTTTCTCCTGAAAGGATTTCGCCAATCTCAGTAATTGACTCTCTAGAAATTTTGCCTTCTGTTACAGCATCGTAGAATCCCATTCCCAAAAGTGTAGATACATTCTTCTGTGTAGGAAGTGGTTGTCCGCTGCCCCATCCATCATACATTGCATAATTATCAGATATAAGTTTTACATCTTTATCTGCCAAAAACTCGGCATCAACTAATAATGCAGATGCAGCAATTACTAATGCACCTTTTTTGAGCCATTCTTTTTTTACTGTTGGATTATCTTCATAATTTGCTGCATTAGTAGTACCATAAAATACAATATCTGCATTCTGACATACATCTGCTAAATCATCACACACAATATACTCTTTAATATTTGGGAAATTATCTTTACAATAAGCCACAAAAGAATCTATTCCTCTTTGACTCCTACCTTTGATTCTTACAGTATCAATCGTCGGTTGTGCTGATATAAATGCCTTCATCGTATAGCGACTCATTGTTCCTGGTCCAATAATTGCTACTGTTTTCGGATTTTTTACGGTAAGATGCCGTACTCCAACACCTGTTGTTGCTCCTGTTCTCATTGCACTAAGAATATTTGCTGACATATATGCTAAAGGAGCTCCTGTTGTTGCATCCATTAACTGCATCATAAGAATAGATCTTGGCAATCCTTTCTGTGCATTATCAGGGTTTGATCCATAACTCTTAATTCCAAACATTTTAAATCTTCCACCCAAATATGCTGGCATTGCCATAAATCTAAAATCTGGTTTGTGTGTTGGCATTCCCTTAATAGTTGTTGTTTTTGGGAATGAAACACGTATGCCATGTTCATTAGCATTTTCACCACCCATTCTGTAATCGCCTCTATGTAAAAGAACAAACATGTCTTCAATGGAATCAATACATTTTTCCATATTCTTAACGCCAGCCTGAATCATATCCTGCTCATTCAAATAAATAAATTCTACATTGCTACTCATTATTTTCCTCTCCAATCACTATCTATCAATTCTATCTGTATCAAATCTTGCAAAAATAGCATCCTCACCATTTGTATCCTTGGCAATAAGTGTCGAGTTAACAAAATTTATCGTATTTATCAATTCTTCTGTATTCGGACACAATAAATCAACTTCTCCCAATCTTTGGTTTACATTATATGCCCAGACAATTTCTTCACCTTCTTTGCACCTCGGCAAATAAGAAATAACATAATCATTAGTATTTACTTCCGCCTCGCCACCTAAATATGCAATTGTACAGGCACGAATTGTCAAATATAAAACAGATGCTCTAAACCCATTAATAAAAGCTGCATCTTTTGGTATCACGATATCTGTTTCTCCAGATAACGCAATTTGAATCATTGCTTTCATTAAATCTACATTGAATACTTTTTTAAATACTAATTCATAATCTACACCTGGGAATCTCAAGCCCGGATCAAAGAATCTGAAAACCCCATTATCTTCAAAACCTTGCATAAAAATTGGACCATTTTTTATCCCGAGTTTTTTGAACATCTTTACTACATTAGCGTGTGCTGTTTCTATGTATCGATCTGTATATCTAGAAGGCATTACCGCACATGAAACAACTTTTTCCATATGCATATCTTCAGAACCACAATAATTATCACTTGTTCTAAGTAAATATGGCTCTCCATCCACAAAAAAGTATGTTACATGAAATTCTTGACTTCCCCTGATATATTTTTCAACTAAAATATCCCCATTTGAAGACTCCAACTTTGCAAATTCCATTGCCGAAATCAACTCTTCCATTGTATAGCAAACAGCCTGTCCTCTTGACCCTCTACTATCAACAGGTTTTACAAATACTGGGAATTCCACATTTCCACCTTTTATATCCTCTTCACTAAATTCATCAATTGTATCAACACCGTTTTCCTTACACATTTTCTTAAAAGCATGCTTATCCGTCATTTTAAAGAATTGTTCCTCATTGCCATAACATGGTAAATTCAATTCTCTGCAGATTTGAAAATACGGGCGCTGACATGGATCAAGCCACCCACTTATAACACCATCAATTCCCTTTTCTTTTGCCTTTTTTACAATGCCATCAACATCATAAATATTCAAATTCCAATACTCATCAGCAACCTTTTTTCCTGGTGAATCTTCATATGAAACATTATCTGTAGTAATTGTATATATTCCCATTTCCTGAGCTGCTTTTATTAATTTTACATGTACAGATGCACTGCCTAAAACAAGTATTTTCTTCATACTCCACCTTCTGTTCTATCTTTGCTTTTTATCTATATGTGTTATTCAGTTCTAAATATCATCGCTTTATATTATATAAATCTAATTACTCTGTTTAAACCAACTACTAGTTTATATTTATCCTTCTTCTTGCAATAATATCTGCAATATCTGCAATCTTCTCTCCTGTATTTTCTTCCATCATTTTGATAAACCCCGCCATTTGATAAACCATTTCGTAACTATCCAAATTAAAGCAAACCATTCCCCTGACCATCGTTTCAACATTTACCTTTTGTTGAATTATCTCTTCAAAAGAATCTATCTCTTTGTTATGTGAATCAAATATATATGGCAATGCATAATATTTAGATATATTACCTTTAGATAATATACCTTTCTTATCACTATCAACCAGCAATGGATACTCACCCTTAGCTTTCATTGCAGCTATCACAGTAACTGTATCCCGCGACATAGCCCTCAAAAAATACTTTGTCAGATTAGGTCCATATATAAACTGATTTCCATAAATAATAAATACACTCTTTGTAAACTTGTGGTTTAGCTCTGAACTAATTGTAATATTAATACCTTCAACTTGTATTGGCTTACATTTTCCTATTATCTCAATATCCTTTATTCCAACAAGTAAAAATTGTGATATTAAATATTCAATCATCTTTTTATTATAAATAATAGTTTCCGCTGGAATAATATCATTTAGCACTAATACACCGATCCATTGACTTGTCTGTTCATGACCATACATTATGCTTTCAATATCTGTATCCAATAAAATACATAATTGATTTAGTAATGATGTATCCGGAAAGGTAATTCCTCTTTCCCATTTTGATATAGCCTTATCACTAATACCCAATTTTTCAGCCAGAGAAGCTTGTGTAAATCCAGCAGATCTTCTTAATTTAGCTATTGTCTTGCCTGTATTATTTAAATCCATGCTCCCTCAAACTCCTGCTATCTCGGCATTTTTCCATCAGCAACCTTCTTCAAATGTTTACCATATGGACTTTTTCCATACTTTTCAGCTGAATTTAATAATTGTTCCTTGCTAATCATGTTATATCTATATGCAATTTCTTCTGGTGATGCTACAATAATTCCTTGCATATTCTGAATTGTCTGAATGAAACCAGCAGCTTGCATTAAACTATCCATTGTTCCTGTATCAAGCCAAGAAAATCCTCGTCCCATAATGTCACAATCCAATAAATTTTTTTCTAAATACATTTGATTAAGTGATGTAATTTCTAATTCTCCTCGTGCACTTGGCAAAACATGTTTTGCCATTTCACTTACATTGCTAGGATAAAAATAAAGACCTGTTACCGCATAATTACTTTTAGGATTAATCGGTTTTTCCTCCAGGGAAAGTACTTTATAATCTTTATCAAATTCAACTACCCCAAAACGTTCTGGATCATTAACATAAAAGCCAAATACAGATGCTCTCCCTGCTTCTGCTCTTTTAGCTGCATTTTTTAGCATATTTCCAAGACCATTCCCATAGAAAATATTATCTCCAAGAATCATTGCACATGCATCATTACCAATAAATTTTTCACCAATAATAAATGCTTGTGCTAATCCCTCAGGCTTTGGTTGTACAGCGTAGGAAAGTTTAATACCAAATTGATGGCCATCACCTAATAGTGATTTAAAACGTGGTGTGTCCTCCGGTGTCGAGATAATGAGAATATCTCTAATATTTGCCATCATCAATGTAGTTAATGGATAATATATCATTGGTTTATCGTATACTGGTAATAATTGTTTTGATATAACTCTTGTTAATGGATATAATCTGGTCCCAGATCCCCCTGCAAGAATAATTCCTCTCATAATTCTACCTCTTACAATTCAAAATAATTTTACAAATCCGGTTAACATCTTCTAAGGACAAATCTGCATATAACGGCAACGTCAGCACTCGCTTGCTCAAATGTAAAGCAACTGGTGTCTGACTCGGATCATACTTTCCATGGAAACAATCAAATGTATTTGTTAATGGATAAAAATATTTTCTGGATCCAATTCCCTGCTCCGCCAATGCTTCCATCACTTCATTTCGGGTAGCGCCAAATACATTTTCCTCAAAAATCACCGGGAAATATGCATAGTTTGGTTTTACATCTTTTTGAATCGGATTCATCTGTAAGCCATCTACTCCATCCAAATGTTCCATATATCTCTCTACAACAGCTTTTCGCTTTGCAATTTCTTCATCCACATGGCGTAGATTACATAATCCCATTGCAGCACAGAATTCATTCATCTTAGCATTTGCACCAACACCATCTACTGTTTCTGGTCCTCTAATGCCGAAATTTTTCAGACGATATAAGTCCAGTCCAAAATCTTGATCTGCAAAGCAAGCTGCGCCTCCTTCAATTGTATTAAATACCTTTGTAGCATGAAAACTAAAGCAGGAAACATCCCCAAAGGAACCTATTCCCTTCTTTTTATACTCAACACCAAATGTGTGTGCTGCATCGTATATTACCTTCAGTCCATATTTATCTGCGATTCTCTGAATTTCCTCTACATCACAAATATTGCCATATACATGCACCGGCATAATTGCACTGGTCTTATCAGTGATCAACGCCTCAATTTTTGTAACATCCATGGTAAAATCCACTGGGTTTATATCACAAAATACCGGTTCCAAACCATTTCTAACAATTGCATGTGTCGTAGATGCAAAAGTAAACGGTGTAGTAATCACTTCGCTTCCTTTTGGAAGATGTAATGCCTGCAAAGAAAGTTCCAGAGCCATATGACCGTTCGTAAGCAGGTCAATGGATGGAACTTTCAAATAACTCACTAATTCAGCTTGCAATTCTTTATGTTTGACTCCCATATTTGTTAACCAGTGAGAATCCCAAATCTCTTTTATTTCATCTATGTATTCCTGATATTCTGGCATGGATGAACGTGTTACTAAAATACTATTATTCATAATCTACTCTCAATTCTATTTCCATTCAATTTCAACAAAACGATTAATTTTATTGAACAATCAATACGTTACATATGTCCCCTACTTGTGATATAGCTTGTTTTTTATATATGGCTTTATTGTTTCCAACAAATATTCATATGATTCCAATTTAAATAATTTAGATCCTCCCAAATAAATAGTTATTCCTAATACAACCTGAATACATAATGTTAATATATCCGGTAATCCTATCCGTTGCACCAGATACACACAAATTCCCATTACAACCGCAAGACTAATTCCTGGTAATATATCTTTTAATTGTTCAAGATATCCATAGTTTAATAATTTTTTGTTTGGCCAGCTATTGATAATCTGATTCAAAACACTAGACACTAATAAACTATATGCCATTGCCATAACTCCAAACCACATCGTAGAAATTAATAGCACCATACCTACTGTCTTTTTTGCTATTTCTAATTTTAAAAATATATCACTTCTTCCCATTGCATTAACGGCATTAAGATTAGCTGTGTGAATTGGGTAAAACATACTTGTGATGCAGAAAATTTGCATAAACGGTACGCATGGCAACCATTTTTCCGTTAAAATGAATCGTATAAGTGGTGTACCGCAAAATGCTAATCCCATCATTAATGGTGCCATAATATAAGTACTTGTTTTTATTGCTCTACGCATCATCGCTTTTAGTCGAACTAAATCATCTTGTTCCCTTGACATTGTTGGAAGTAAAACACTATCGATAGATGTATTAATATTTGTAATTAACAAATCTGGAAATTGTTTTCCTCTATTATAAAACGCTAAATCCGATGCTGAATACATTCTTCCAATAATCAGCTGACGTATATTTGTATATATATTATCTAATAATGCAGATACTAATAGTTTCCATCCAAAAGAAAGCAATGCCTTCAATCGTTTAAAAGAAAAACTCTTTTGAGGTCTCCACTTAACCGTAATCCATAAAATAGCCGTATCAACTGCTGCATTAAATATTTGTTGCATAACAAGCGCCCATACACCAAAACCGTTATACGCCATAATAATGCCAATAATTGCAGCTCCAATTGTTCCACCCAGTGTCGAGAAAAAAAATCTTTTAAATTGCATTGTTCTGGAAACATATGCTTGTTGTACATTTTTAACTCCTGAAATAACTAAAGTCAGACTTAAAACCCTAATAACAGGAATTAATGATACATCATGGTAAAATTTAGCAATTCCTGTTGCCGCAAAAAACATCACTCCATACAATACTGCACACACACACACATTAAAAAAGAACACTGTCGAAAAATCTAAATTATCCGCATCTTTTTTTTGAATTAAAGCATTTCCCATACCGCTATCTACAAATACATTTAATATCGTTGTAAATACAGTAATAAGTGCAATTGTTCCGTACACCTCTGGTGCTAACAATCTCGCTAAAATGATTGAAACAATAAACTGTACTAACTGCGCTCCACATCTTTCGGCAAAACGCCAGAAAAAATTTCCTATAGTCGTATTTCTATCAATTTTCTTTTCCATCTACCTTTACAATTCTCCTTTTAACCCAATCTTATAAATTTTACTTTTTATAATTGCTTTGAGAATTATACTTTTTTCCCTTTTATCAAATGCATTCAGAATGACACGATTTTCTTTATAATAATCTTGACTATCTATTTTAAGTTCAAAGTTACTATTTTCACTAATTTCTTGTTTTCTATAATCATATTCAGAAGCATTTTTCTTTCTTACTTTTAAATTAATTGTATTTTGGCAATATATACCGCTTCCATCGAATCCATAATTTCTAACCAATGACTTAACTGGCGTAATGACATATTTATTATTTATTTGAATAAAACATCCACATGCTACATCGCAGAAATCATATAATAAATTATCTTTTTTCAAAACATTATTCATAACGTCAATATATCTTGCATCTGTCATCTTACATCTCTTTATCTTTCCATTCACAAATGCGCTTTTTATACATCCTCCATGAATTTGATTTTGCATTTCCAAAAATTTATCTTTCCAAAAACCAGTTCCCCACATAGGAAAAATGGCTCTATTCCTAAATGCATTACATCCTTCTGAAACTTTCCATTGCACAGGATATGAATAACCTGTCACCCCTAACACATTAGGATCATCTTTATATTTTTCTAGACATATATCCATGTATTCTATAAAATTTGGTGAAAACTCACAATCATCATCTGTACGAATAAATCGATCATACTTTTTCAAAATATCTGTTCGCAGATCTACCATATTCTTTGCAGCGCCATAATTATATGGCCGCCTAATAACTATAAACTTGGAAAATTCTTTAAATTCACCTTTTAAATAATCTAAAATTTTTTCATACCCTTCCGTATGTTCTTCTTTTGTCGGATAATCCAATGCAATATATACATCAGTATATCTTGCCCAGCTATTTTTTCTTAAACTTTCTATACATCTCACAAAATGCTCATATCTACATAATGTAGGAATTAATATTGGTGCATAATACATATTTTTTCTATATGATGTTTTTGATAATCATCACATTAATCCTTTCTGTCAACTAACTCGTTTTATCCATCCGATACTTTCAATAATTGCTGATTTGATTCCCCTATATTTTATTACTCCTATGATTTTAGCCAAATAACTTCCCCCTGGAACTTTTATTTTTTTAGTCAACTTGTCAACATATCGATCCTCTTCACTATGCCAAGAGCCATCAAAATGATGTATTACATACGTATTGTCTGTGATAGTAATTTCTTTTGTTTCGAGATCTTTCGGTGAAAAAAAATCTTTTGGAAATATTGTGATTCCATTTATACATTGCTTTAGATTATTTTTTTTTAATCCATATTTTGTATACAAATTTGTCATTCTGGTGACATTTGTTGTTAAATCCATACTTCCGTCACTTCTAATAAAATGTATGTTTTCATACCCATCTAAACATTCACAATATGTTTTTTGCCCTTTTTTGCAAGCCATTAACCCTGTTGAAACTTGATTTTTTGTTTCAAATCCAGCTACTGCCTCATACCCCAATAAATCATTCAAGGATTTTATAACTTCTACATCTGTATCCATATATATTCCACCATAATAAGTTAGTGCATATAATCGAGCTACATCACTAACAAACGCCCATTTTTTTGCTTTATAAGCTTCTTTCACATATTCATTAATTTCTAAATCAAAGTTATCCTCATTCCACTCCACAATTTTATAATCTGGGCAATATTTTTTCCAAGAATTTATACACTTCTGTGCAAGTTCAGGCAATGGACCTTTACCAAACCAACAATAATGAATAGTTTTAGGTATACAATCTTCTTTCATCATTTTTTTTTCTATGTTACTTGTTTTTGTCATATTTCGCTCCCATTCATAATCTATTTCATTTATCAATAAATATATACCTTATATTTTTGATTCAATTTTTATTTATACCTTTTAAAACCATTCTTGCAAATTTTGTTTTAATAAAAGCACATAATGTAAACAATTTTCCCTTAAAACTGACATTATGTGCTTTTAAATAGTACTTAGAATATTGCCTATATGTTTTTTGAATCATTTTTTCTATATTTTCATCATAAAAATCGCCTAATTCCATTTCTTTTAAACAAAAATTACAAGCATAAATCAAATCAGTACATCCATATTTATATAACTTAGGATATTTATTTTTTATAAATTTTAGTTGTTTGTTCTTCGCTTCAATTATGTCTAATCGCTTTAATGAAAACCCTCGATTCATAATACTTAATGGATTTCTTCTGTAAACATAACCAATCTCATTTGTAACCCCTATTCTCTTAGCCTTATCCACTAATAAATATGTTGTAAACGCATCCTCATGGATTTTTCCTTTGGGAAATCTTAAATCATCAAAAAGGTTTTTCCTATATAATTTTTTCCATGCTGTTGTTTCTATTTTATTAGTGACAAGATAAGCTTCCATTTTCTTAATATTCTCAAATATTACTACATTTTTTTTGCTAGGATTTAAGCATAGACATGTTATATCATCCTCATCATTACATTCCATACATTGACACATCGCAAAATCGGTTTGATATGTAATGCATATATCATATAACAGTTCTATCATATTAGGTAAAATAAAATCATCACTATCAACAAAAGTTAGATATTTTCCTTTTGCAATATCAATCCCCGCATTTCTAGCATCCGATAAGCCACCATTTTTTTTGTGAATAACCTGTACTCGATTGTCTAGTATTTTATATCTATCACAAATTTCTGAACTCGAATCAAAAGACCCATCATCACATAATATAATTTCTAAATTCTTATATGTTTGATTAATAATAGACTCTAAGCATTGTACTAAATATTTTTCAACATTAAATACAGGCACAATCACGCTAATTAAATCACCTAATTCATCACTCATAATTACACTTTATCCTCTTTGAATAATAACACATCGCCAATACAAAAATCATTGTATATTCACCTGGTACTTCTGATAACCAATTAATCAAAATAGCGATTATACTTAAAAAAAATATAAAAAATTTTTTATTATAATGCTCTCCTTTTTTCAGATTTAATGCAACCAAATAAATAAGAAAAAATAAAATCACTAAAATTATTCCACCATAATACAATAATTGTAATATTTCATTATGTGCACTCATATTTGCCCACACGTTATTATTACCGCCAGTATAGTCGTGATGCACATGAAATACATCTCCCGAATCTGTAATTCCATATCCAACAAATGGCTTTTTTGAAATTTCTTGCAATGCGGTATCCCAAATAATTGTTCTGTGAGAGAATGTCAAATCCTTATGAAAAACATTATGAACTAATGGCGAAACAAGATATTGCATTCTAAATACAATTAGCATAAACCATACTATAATATATACTATTGTTATAAGCTTTATATTTATAACTAAACCTTTTTTTCTAAACTCACTCGCAAAAAGCATAGTGAAAACTATAAACATTGTTATTATACAAGTACTTGAATTCGAAAAAAGCGTTGAGCAAATAATTATCAACATAAATATATAATCCCTAATCGAAAATTTAATTCGTTTTTCCTCATTTAGTTTATCGGCAAAATAAAAGCAAAGCGATAACGCCAAAAAAATGGCCATTTGATTTTTTCCACCAACCAAAAACGTATCTTGATCCATTCTATAAGCATGTCTTACAAAAACCATATCCACAAAATTTAATACGGTAAAAAATTCAAACATCCAACTAATTCCAACTAATAATTCTTTGAATCTTTTTTCTACATGATTATGTAAAAAACATAATGATCCTATTGTCGGATACGCCATCATTAACATTCTTCTAATATTTCCATCTTCACAAAATGTTATAAACAGCATATATAGATAGTATATTATTACCACTATTATCAAACTAATTTGAGAAGTATAACAATGATCTTTCCGTCCAACTTTGTAACAAAAATTAAATACATTCCATATAGTTAAAATTTCAGATATAGAAACATATAACAAGTTTAATATAGCATTTTCGTTAATGAACTCTGGTGTAAATACTCTCATCAGGAAAAAAAAGGACATCCCATACAAAATTGCCTTTTTCTTATTAACACTTTGTACATAATTTTGCATCTTATCATCTCCTTTTTTATCCTTTTATACATCTACCTATTATCAACTACTTTTTTGAAATAATGCGAAATAAAACTTTTACATATTGTTATCTTATAAAATTATTAAATAATTTCTCCACTTGTAAAAAACAATGATTTACCTCATAGTTATAAAAAACATATTCTCTCCCCGCTTTTCCCATTCTTTTTCTTAAATTCTCATCATCAAACAGGTCAATAATTGCATGTGCTAAGGCATACTCATTACATCTCGGAATCACTTTACTACTTACACAAGGTTTAGTTGCTTCCATAAGTCCAGGAATATCAGAAATAATAACAGCAGTTTCACAAGCCTCAGCTTCAACAGCTGAAACACCAAATGACTCGGAATCTAAAGTCGATGCAATAACCCCTACGTCCATATTAGCCCACTCTTTTGCTGCTTCTTCTTGTGAAATAAATCCAAGCCAAGTTGTCAAATTATCGATTCCAAGCTGTGCTGCCAAATTTTTATACTCTTCTAATTTCTCACCTTTTCCGGCAATACGAAGTTTAATTGGTATATCTGGACGCTCTTTTTTAATCAAAGCAACCGCTTTAAGTAAATAATCAATACCATATTTTGGTGTTATTGCTTTAACTGTACCTACTATAAATTCATTCTCATTTTGTCTATTTCTTTTGTCTGGATTAAATAGATCCATATCCACGCCAAACGGTGTAACTTCGATTTTTTTACTTGTATATTTTGAGGTTTCCTCTGCCATCGCTTTGCTTGTCGAAAATATTCTTTTTGCCCGATACAAGCTAAACTTAAGCATTGTTTTATGTATAAGACTTTTTTGCGGAAAATCGTATACGTCCATTCCCCACACAGATAACACATAATTTTTTATCCCAGAAAGAGCAGCAACTGTACCATAACTTGTAGCATAATGAACATTTACAATATCTGGATTTATTTCATCTACAACTTTCTTTACTGTTCTTGCCTTTAATAAATATTTTAATTTTTGTGAATCACTAGAATCAGCAGATGCTCCAGTATCGATAAAATGCACATCTACATTATTAATTTCATCATTTATAAATGAGACAACATGAACCTCATGACCATGCTCAGTAAACCACTTACACCACTTCTTTGTATGATAATTACTCGCAGGAGCTAAAAAACATATTCTCATAAATTATTCCTCAAATGATTTTTCATAATTTTTCTTTTTTAATACACCATAAAACATATTCCAGCACGCATACCAAAAAGCAATTGGTGCTGCCTTTTCATCACAATAATGGAACAAATCATAATGACTCTTTAATTTCTTACTCAACTTATCATGTGAAATTGATTTTTTACGAATTCTATATTCTGCCAAATTTTCCCGTAACAAATAACAATCTGCCTTTTTGCAAAGCTGTAATAAGATAGCATAGTCATTATTCTTCTTAATATCCTTTATCTGGATCAGTCCCATGGCTTTTGCACTATACATAAATGTCAGACATCCTGGATATCCATAGTTATACATTTTTCTTTTTGTAACCACCCGCGGACCAGATACATAAATATGTAATGGTTTGGACTTCTCATCAATTTTTTCATATTCATGATATGAAAACACCAGATTATGTTTTTTCATAAATTTAATTTGATGATCCAATTTCTTCGGTGCCCACAAATCATCAGAATCAAGAAACGCAATCCACTCACCCTTTGCCTCACGCATAGCTCTATTTCTTGTCAATGCAGCACCACTGTTTTTTTCATTTTTAAAGTATTTGATTCTCTCGTCATGAAAGGAAGCCACTACCTCATCAGTGTTATCAGTGGAACAATCATCTACGATTAAAAGCTCCCAATTTTTATAGGTCTGATCAAGTACTGATTGTATTGACTCAGCAATAAATTTTCCTGTATTCCATGACGGCATAATAATAGAAACTAATCCATCTACAATATTTTTTTTACTCATAATCTTTCCCTAAAACTGCTAACACAGTTCTCACCATTGTTGCTAATTCACCTATGAAACTAAACTTCCGAATACTTTCCAGATTGTATTTCATCTTTCCAGGCAATACCTTTTTCACATACACCTGATCCACATCCTCGGCCGCATCCAGCAATTCAGCCTCATCTTTATATCGGATGCTTGCCTCACTTGTAATTCCTGCTGGAAGCAACAGTGTTGCACGCATCTCTTTCGTATATTTTTTGACATACTTCGGTACTTCCGGTCTGGTTCCCACAAAACTCATGTCACCATTCAGCACGTCGAACACCTGCGGTAGTTCATCCAGACGATATTTCCGAAGGAATGCTCCGGTTGGTGTGACGCGGCTGTCACCGGATACGGTAACTGCAGAACCAATCTGATCCGCATTTGCCACCATTGTCCGAAACTTATGGATACGGAATTTCTTTCCATACGCCGTCACACGCTCCTGACGATAGAACACGCCGCCTTTGGATTCCGTTGCGATCTTAATGCTAATGATCAGCATTGGAATAGCTGTGATGATCAGGACAATTGTTGCAGCCACCACATCAAAGATCCGTTTCAGGCGCAGGCTGAACTTCTTTTTTGCCAGAATGTCATAATATTCCCGCACTTCCTCGCATTGCATAAACTTCGGAAGGTTTTCCCACTTTCTCATAACTTTCTCTCCGTTTATTTGATATATTCACCGACAATTCTGCAGTAATTCTTAATCACATACTCCACTTCCTCATCTGTCAGTTTTGTATGAAGCGGCAATGTAATCTCATTTACAAATCTCGCATACGCATTCGGATAATCTTTGATATCAAATCCCATCTTTTTGTATCCGGTCATCATCGGAAGTGGTTTGTAATGCACATTTGTCGCAATACCAGCCTCTGCCATTTTTACAATGATTTCCTGACGCTGTTCTGTGCCGATTCCTGGAACTCTTGTAATATAGAGATGTCCGCTGCTCTGCCACTCATCGGTATAATGTGGCAACACTTCAATACCTAACGGTTTAAATGCAGCATCGTAACGACCAATGATCTCTTTTCTTCGTTTCAGAAGTCCCGGATAACGTTTCATCTGTGCCAGACCAATGCCAGCCATGATATCTGTCATATTGCATTTATACCAAGGTCCTTCAATGTCGTATTCCCATGCTCCAAGCTGTGTTTTTGCCAGCGCATCTTTGGACTGACCATGCAAAGAAAAGAGCTGAACCTGATGGTACAGTTTTTCATCATCAATTCCCGGAATGGACTTCCATGTCAATGCACCGCCTTCTGCTGTTGTCAGATTTTTGACAGCATGAAAACTAAAGCTTGTGAAATCTGCAATGGATCCAACTTTCTGACCATGCCAGGTTGCCCCGAATGCATGAGCCGCATCCGCATTGACAGAAATACGTCCCATAGCTTTCTGAATCTCATTTTTCGGTTGGAACAGATGTTTTTTCTTTTCCACAATTTCATAGATTCTGTCATAGTCACATGGCACACCACCCAGATCTACTGGAATGATTACCTTTGTATTCTCATTAATTGCAGTTTCCAGCTGGTCATAATCCATCTGGAGATTATCTTTCTGCACATCCACAAATACCAGTTTTGCTCCCACATGGCATACGACAGATGCAGATGCTGTATAGGTATAAGCCGGAACGATTACTTCATCGCCTTCACCAATTCCTAACAGTCGGAGAGCCATCTCTGCACAGGCTGTCTGGGAATTCAGACATACTGCCCGATTTACTCCACAAAACTCAGCAATCTCTTTTTCAAATTCTTTTGTCTTTGGACCTGTAGTGATCCATCCAGAACGGATTGCCGCAATTACTTCTTCTACTTCTAAATCCGTCATATCTGGTGGTGAAAATGGTATTTTCATAATGATTTATCGCTCCCTTGCTAATTTTTTGTATAAAAATAAGAGCCTTTCGGCTCCCATTCATTCATCTTATTATTTCAACTTCTATATTTATCTTCAGTAATATGTCTTATCTACTTATTTTCAATCTTCTTTATAATTTCCAACCCTACTTCGATCTGCTGCTGTCTGCCGAACATCTCCAGTTCCAGCCAGGCCTTCCGCTTATGGCGGTCGATCTTTCGGATGGCTCCTTCCAGTCCCATCAACGGACCGGACAAAATGTGTACCTGATCATCTTCAATAACACCTTCCGACATTTCCGCGATATCATCCTCACCGCAGAATCGCAGGATAAATTCGATTTCCTGTGGTGTCAGTGCGACGATTTCATCTCCGGTGCCAAGCATCTTTGTCATGGCAGGTACTTTTTTCAACTGCAGAAACAATTCTTCTGCATCATCAGATATGAAGAAGACGTATCCCGGAAATAGTTTCTTCTGCAGGATATGCCATTCGCCGTGGAAACGGCGCTGTTCTTCATACAAAGGAATGACATATTTTTTTACTAACCCATCTGGCAGATAGGTTTCGCATTGTAATTTGATATTTTCTTCCTTACCGGAAGTTGTCTGAATCACGTACCACATATGTCCTCCCTTTATTTTTTCAAAAACATCATTAAGGAGAACATTATGGTTTGTTTATATTATGATTACAGTGTCAAAAGGTCTGAGTCCACCTGTGCTTGCACAAGGGTGGATGAATGACCTTGGGGCACGCCCCGATATGAGCATAAAAGTGGGATTTTTATCCCACGATATGCGAATAGCGGGAAGGATTGTGGGAGTGCAAAGCACGGAACAATCCTTGTAATCAAGATTTGGGTGTTTTGACACCCAAATCACATTATAAGTAACTACCCGGAACGGATTTCCTATATCATAGGGCAATTTGTTCGCATAATTTATTGTTTTTTGTTCCGGATAGTTACCTATATCTATTTTAACGCAAAGAAAGGCATTTACACAATATGCAACTTCATCTTGTTGCCATATCGTATAAATGCCTGTGCTTCGCCACTCTGTCTTCATTCAGGCAGATTGTGTGCGTTCTCCATTATGACATTTACGCCGATAAACGCGACAAAGCGACGATTTACCATTAGTAAAATTTTAATTTTCCTGCTTCAACTGGTAAGTCGGAACGATTTCCTTTACCATGCTGCGGATTGCATCACTGTCCTGATCGGCTGCTTCCCGCAGTTTGATCAGCTGATGCATGAATTTCTCCTCATCCATATCGATCGGTTTACCGATGTGGATCAGTTTGTTTTCGGTATCCTGAAGTCCTTCCTCATCCATCAGAAGTTCTTCGTAAAGTTTCTCACCTGGACGGAGGCCTGTGTATTTGATTTCAATGTCCTCGCCCAGTTTGTAACCGGATAAACGGATCAGGTTTTTCGCCAGATCAGCGATTTTGACAGGCTCACCCATATCCAGGACGAAGATTTCTCCGCCTTTGGCGTAAGCGCCTGCCTGCAGTACCAGGGATACTGCCTCCGGAATCGTCATAAAGTAACGGATGATGTCCGGATGTGTGACCGTAACCGGGCCACCTGCTGCGATCTGTTTTTTGAATAACGGGATAACGCTTCCGTTACTTCCGAGTACGTTACCGAAACGTACTGCTACGAAGTCTGTTGCGTAGAAATGGTTCAGTGTCTGAACGATCATCTCACACATACGTTTGGAAGCTCCCATGATGTTTGTCGGGTTTACTGCTTTGTCCGTAGAGATCAGAACGAATTTCTTTACGTGATAACGTCCTGCTGCGGATGCAGTTTTGTATGTACCGAATACATTATTTTTGATTGCTTCGTTCGGGCTGTCCTCCATCAGCGGTACATGCTTATGTGCTGCTGCGTGGAATACGACATCCGGGCGATACTGTTTCATAACACTGTTGATACGGTGCTGGTTTCGAACGGATCCGATCAGCACGGTAAGTTTCAGTTCCGGATGCTCCCATTTTAATTTCTGCTGGATTTCATATGCGTTGTTCTCATAGATGTCGAAGATGACCAGATGTCCTACCTGGTGTCCGGCCAGCTGATTACAGATCTCACTTCCGATGGAGCCGCCGCCTCCGGTTACCAGTACGGTCTTTCCTTTGACATAGCCAAGGATCTCGTCTAAGTTTACCTTGATCGGGTCACGGCCGAGCAGGTCTTCGATTTCTACGTTTCTCAGCTTGGAGACGTTTACCTCGCCGTTCAGCAGCTGGTATACACCAGGTACTGTCTGGATCTGGCAGTCTGTCTCTTTACAGATTTCCAGAATGTCTTTGATGTCTTTTCGGTCTGCGGATGGCATAGCCAGAACAATTTTGTTGATCTGGTATTTTTCTACGCTCTCCATGATCTTGTCACGGCCGCCTACGATGTGTACGCCATCCAGGTATTTGCCCCATTTGTTTTTGTTGTCATCAATGAGGACACATACTTTATCCGTCAGGTAGTAGCTGCTGCGATACTCACGCAGAAGCACCTGTCCGGATGCGCCTGCGCCGATGATCATGATGTTCTTTGGTGCACCGGCACCTTCCGCCACGTTGTTTCGGATATTCCAGCGGCGAAGCAGCCGATAAGTCATTCGAATGGCTGCAGTAGCACCGAACGTCAGCCCCCATCCTACAAAGTAGAAAGAAAATGGCATCGGAATGATGCTGATGGAAAATACTGCATCAGTAACAACTGCTGCAATCAGGGAAGCAACGCAGGTGCGCAGTACTTCTGAGATTCCGGCATAAGTCCATACGCTGCGGTATAGTTTTGCCACGATATAGGCTGCAACGGTCACGATTGCTGCCAGCACAATATAATATCCATATCCTACCAGATATTGCTCTGGGATTTTGGAATAGCGCATATCAAAACGTAACAGTAAAGACAGTCCATATGCAATTATTACGGAAAGGATATCCGCAATCATTATCATAAGTCTTTTTTTCATACTCAATCTTCTTCTTTCAATTTCTATCTTCTTATTCGCTCTTATCTCTTATGTCTGCTTCCTTTTCTGTCCTGAGCTTTGCTGAACTGCTCCAGTTCTTTATCCAGCGGAATTACTGCAAGTACGCTTGTCTCCAGATATTTCTCAATATCATCCTCATCCTGAATACGGTCGTTGATCAGGAATTTCACGGTATAGATACCACCGACCAGAACCAGTCCCAGTAAGATACCGATGGCAAGATTCTTTGTCATGCCATTGTCTACCGGTTCATCTGCAATCTTCGGCTCTGCGATAACGGTTGCAGGGTTTGTCTGAGTGATCTCTGCCATCTGCTCGGATGTCTTGGTCGTCATGGTCTCTGCGATGGTGTATGCCACGTCAGGATCTGCATTTTCTGCGGAAATCTCAAGGATTCGTGTGTTGTCCTGTACTTTGACCGTTACCATATCTGTGATTTCTGCTGTGGTCAGTGTCAGGTCGTTTTGCTCCTGCACTGCTTTTGCCACTTCTTCCATAACTGCATCACTGGTCGCGATGACACTTAAGTCCTCGATCAGCTGAGTACCGATCTGGAAGTCAGAAGTCGATGCGGTTGCGTTGTTGTTTGCTGTGTCAGATGTTCTTGAAAGTATCAGCAGCATGGATGAAGACTGATACATCGGAGTCTGCAGCATGGTGTAGGCCAGAGCAAGTACTCCGCCAATGACTGCTGCGATCAATAAAGTTTTCCACTTTCCAATCAGATAGGAGAACAGACTCAAGAGGTCGATCTCCATCTCTTTTTCTTCTTTTATATTTGTCTCATTCATTGTCTAAGTTTCCTTTAACTGTGCCTTATTCGTCTGTCTCGTTGGCGTAACCGTAGCCATAGCCGTAGCCATAACCGTAGCCGTATTTTTTCTTCTTGGTATTTGCTTTGTTCAGTACCACGCCCATGAAGTTCGGGTTTGCTGTAATCAGCTGCTCCTTTACGATCTGAGCCGCTTTACGGCTGACAACGTTCGGGGAAATAATCATGGATACTGCGTCTGCACACTGCGCAATAATGGCAGCATCTACAACCATACCAAGTGGTGGCGGATCGATGATGACATAGTCAAAGGTCTGCTTCATACCTTCGATCAGTGTCGCAAATCTCTCTTTGCTCAGCAGTTCTGCCGGATTCTTCGGAAATCTTCCGGTTGGAATCAGATACAGATTTTTAATATTGGTCGAATAAATAATTTCGGAGGCCGAATTTTTGCCCGCGAGATAATGGCTCAGGCCTGTCTGGGAAGTATGGAATCCCATTCTTTTTGCCAGATCAGAGTTTCTCATATCTGCGTCAATATACAGCACACGGCTTCCGTTTTCTGCCATGATTTTGGCAAGATTGTAGGTAACGGTTGATTTTCCATCATTGGAAGAACAGCTCGTAAACATGAGTACCTTGTTCTCTACCCCGGTAAATTCAATGTTGATACGAAGTCTGCGGTATACCTCTTTCATAACAGGAGACAGTGTCGTCTTTTCGTTTAACGTCAGTTCTTGCATCTGTTATGCTCCTTTCCACTTCTTATTTCATAGTATTTATCTTGTGATGTTTGATCTATCTGCTTTCAGGATCCTTAGCGGTGCATCTCATATCCGGCAAATAAGCGTTCCGGATTGATACGGAACAGTTTTTCTGCCGCATCTTCTCCGATTTTGCTGCGGACGGTCTTTATGGCTTCTCCCATATGGACATTCCGCGATCCGGTATTGTGCGCATCGCTGGCCACAAAATCAATCAATCCTGCTTCCAGTGCTTTCATGCAATATCTTTTTGCCTTAAACCCACTTTTTCCTATGATACTGTCACAATTGATCTGCAGTTTTGCTCCCGCTTCTTTTAACTCTGTCAGGAGATCCATGTCTTTCAACAGGCACTGATAACGCTCGATATGCGCCATGATCGGGATGATATCCTCTTTGCGCAGAGCATTGACCACATTCATCAGCGTTCCGAATTTCATCTCATAGCCAAACTCGGTCAGTACTGCGTCTCCGCCCGGCATACGATAACTGTCATCCGGTCCGATCCTCCGCATCATATGCGGATCTGCATAGTACTCACAGCCCAGATAGAAATGCATGTCAGGAAATTCATCCGCAAGTTTGTCATATACGCGTGCAAACACAGCCGCTTTCTCTTCCTGCGATACTTCGAACATGCCACGTCTGAAATGCGGGGTAAATACGATATGCCGTACTCCCTGGTCATGCTCGTTTTGTACTAATTCCAATGTCTCCTGCAGGCTGCCGGATCCATCGTCCACGCCCGGAAGTATGTGATTGTGTATATCCCAGTATCCTGTCATAGATTGTCACTCCTTGTCGAAATAATAATCAAACATATCTATGATATATATTTTTAGTCACATTGTCAATGGACAAACGTGCTAACTTCTCCTGTATCCACCTACTTTTATTTGTGCATTTGGTTTCATTTTACCCCCCCCCCGATGGGTTTTGTCAATCTGTTGAGAACATTTGTCATCCCCGGACATCCGGCGTTTTTCATTAAAAAAGGAATCCCATATTTCAATGAGATTCCTTTGATGTAACGTATATCTGTCGCATTATTGTATTTTTATCAATACATCTTGTTGTTATTTTTTCAGCGGATATTTCTCTGTCAGTGCATCTACGATGGCACGTGCTTTTGCTACACCCTCTTCGCCTTCCTTGATGACGATGGAGATTGCCTCAGCGATCTGGTCCATATCCTCTGTGTTCATGCCTCTGGATGTAACGGACGGTGTTCCGAGACGGATACCACTTGTAACAAACGGGGATTTCGGATCGTTCGGGATCGTGTTCTTGTTTGCTGTGATATGAGCCTCATCCAGAAGTTTCTCGATGGCTTTTCCTGTCAGGTCAAATGGTGTCAGATCAACCAGCATCAGATGATTGTCTGTACCATCGGATACGATCTTGATACCGCGGTTCATCAGGCCTTTGCAAAGTGCCTGTGCGTTATCTACGATTCCCTGCTGATAGGTTTTGAAGCTGTCCTGTAATGCCTCTTTGAAGCAGACAGCTTTGGCTGCGATGACGTGCATCAGCGGGCCACCCTGGATTCCCGGGAATACGGCTTTATTGAAGTTGAAGTTATTTTTCTCCATGGATTCTTTGGAAACAAGGATCATTCCGCCTCTCGGTCCACGCAGTGTCTTATGAGTTGTGGTTGTAACTACGTCTGCGTAGTGGATCGGGCTTGGATGAAGTCCTGCTGCCACCAGACCGGCGATGTGCGCCATATCTACCATAAGATATGCACCGCATTTGTCTGCGATCTCACGGAAACGTGGGAAATCGATGGTTCTTGCGTAAGCGCTTGCGCCTGCGATAATCATCTTCGGTTTGCACTCCATCGCAATTTCTTCTACTTTATCGTAATCGATGAAGCCTTCGTCATTTACTCCGTAAGGTACGATATGGAAGTATGTTCCGGAGAAGTTTACCGGGCTTCCGTGTGTCAGATGTCCGCCGTGATCCAGGTTCATTCCCATTACGGTGTCACCCGGCTGAAGCAATGCGAACTGTACTGCCATGTTTGCCTGTGCACCGGAATGCGGCTGTACGTTTACGTACTCAGCGTCAAATAATTCTTTTGCACGCTCGATGGCAAGGTTTTCTACGATATCCACGCACTGGCATCCGCCATAGTAACGTTTTCCCGGATATCCTTCTGCATATTTATTTGTCATGATGCTTCCCTGGGCTTCCATCACTGCGTCACTGACCCAGTTCTCGGATGCGATCAGCTCGATATGGCTGTTCTGGCGATCCAACTCTGCTTCAATGGCAGCTGCTACGTCTGCATCAACTACTTTTAATTCTTCTAAATTCATCACTTTTTCCTCCTGTTGCATAGGTCAACTCTGTTGTCTGAGGTTTTTCCTTTCTGTCAGACAACTTAATTGTTATCATAGCTTAGATTATAAATAAATGCAAGAGTAAAAAGCAAAAGAAAGTGGGAGTCTTCCCGACTGAGATAAAACCCCACTTACACGGACAGACTACTGCCAATGCAAGTGGGGTTTTCGGGTGGAATGAATTCTAGTTACGTTTGTTTCTATGTTACATTATTTTTTATCTTTTGGTTTTAGTTTATAGGATTCTGTTGTTGTTTTATTATGCGTTTGCTGCAAGTGCTTTTCCTGCTGCTTCGCATGCTGCCTGTGCATCTGCGTCCGGAGCTTCGTTTGCAATGATACCTTCTGCTTCGATCATCTCAGCGCCTGCGCCTGTCATCTGCTCAACCCAGTTGCGCATCCATTCGCCATCGCCCCAGCCGTAAGATCCGAATAACAGGATTTTTTTGCCGGATACGCTGCCAAGAATCTCATCTACGAATGGTTCCATCGTGGACTCTTCTAACTGCTCTGCTCCCATGGACGGGCATCCAAGTGCAAATGCTTTTACGTCTGCGATATCTGCTGCGCTTGCGTTCTCAACCGGGATGATTTTTGCCTCAGCACCTGCTGCTGTTACACCATCTGCAACGCTCTGTGCCATAGATGCTGTATTTCCTGTGCCACTCCAGTAAATGATTTTAACTTCTGCCATTTTCTTTGTCTCCTTGATTTTAACTTTTTATTTTTTTCTGTACACAGTTCAGTACACAGTTTCAAGAATGCCCTCTGCTTTCTGATCTGCTTACAGTTTCTAACATGTTTTAGCAGGCTATCTCCTGCATCTGCTTTCCTGCCATATATTCTACAACGGCGCTTTCTTTTGCGTTGTCGTATGCACGGAAGGTTGCTTTCGCCCTGTCTACATCACCGTATACTTTCCAATATCCGGTGTATCGGCTGTTTTTTCCTTCATGCCGGATAAATCCCCGGACATCCTCCAGCGGATAGCCGAGAAAAATTCCCATTTCATGTGGGTAGTTTTCCATGCCCTGTGTCGACAATGACACTCTTCTGCTCAGGTAATTCAGGCATTTTTCTACCTGCGTGCTGTCATATCCATACTGCATCAAAAATGCAGATACCTGCGGGTCTTCCAGACATTGCTGTACTTCTTCTTCCCGGTAAACATACACCACGGCACGGCCTGCACCCTGACACAGATATTTTACCTGTATGCCGGTTCCCTGAAACAGTGACCGTACAAACCTCATGTATGCCGCCGGAACGGTAAACATGCTCGACATTTTTACTTTTTTTAAAACCGGAGCACAATGCAGGATGATCTGCATCGTAAGGCTTTCTGTTACCTTTCTGCTGGAAAGGCGGTTTAATACGGCTTCTGTTGGCATTTTCGATCCTCCCTGATCTATACTCCCTTAAACGACGACTTCATAACCAAGCATCTTGGTTCTGAAGTTATGCATACTGCTCTAAAATCCCGTTTAATGCGCTTGCGCTGCTACTGTGGGAACGCTCTACGATGATGTTTTTACGCTCCGCTTCTGCTACTGCACAATGCACCATCTTGTGGGACACTGTGGATGTAAAGAGGATTAACAGATCCGGACATCCGATTTTGTTTTTCAGGTCTGTTTTCATTTTGGTAAATACTTTTGCTTTGCATTTGTACTGCTTGCAGATCTGCTTATACTGTGTTTCCATTCTCTCGTGTCCGCCGATAATTACTACGCTCATGTTAGCCTCCTTCATCTTTTATTAGTATTTTCTAACCATTAGTTTTAAAAGAAAGCGGTATGACCCGCCTGAAGTTTCTTTTATTCTCGTTGTTTCCTTATTAAATATTAAATGTTTTTTGATATCCTAGTTGTTTGCTCAGATATCTTTCATATGTGGTTAGTATACTTTAACCCTCTTGTTTCGTCAAGAGGGTTAATGATAATGTTTTTTCAATTTCTCGTAAAGTTTTCAATTCTTTGAAGAAATATGTTACAAACAAATTTTTTATTTATTTTCTGATATAATGACCGGATTTTCCGCCATCTTTTTCTAAAAGTAATATATCTTTGATCACCATACCGCGGTCTACTGCCTTGCACATGTCATAAATTGTCAGTAATGCTGCGGATACTGCATGGAGTGCCTCCATCTCGATTCCGGTTTTTCCTGTGGTGCGCACGGAAGCAATTGCTTCGATTTCTGACACTTCCGGATGAAGTTCAAAGTGGATATCCACACCGGTCAGAAGCAGTGGATGGCACATTGGAATAATCTCCCATGTTTTTTTTGCTGCCATGATACCTGCCACCTGTGCAACAGATAATACATCACCTTTTTTTATTTTTCCGTCTGTGATCAGGGTAAAGGTCTCCGGCTGCATGCAGATACGGCCGGAAGCAACGCCAATGCGCTTTGTATCTGCTTTTTCGGATACATCCACCATTTTGGCCCTGCCCTGCTCATTGATATGTGTTAATTCTGCCATTTCTTTCTCCTTACTTGCCAAAACCGCAGTTCGGGAAAGTACAAACATCACAGTTCAGGCACAGACCGCCCTCACCAAGGTTTGCGATATCCTCTGCTGTAATCTCATCATCTGCCATCACACGCGGCAGCACCAGATCAAAAATGGTGCGTTTTGCATACATGACGCATCCCGGAAGTCCGAGAATCGGGATGATTCTGCCATCTTCCTCGTTTGTATAATAAGAAACAAGCATCATGGCACCTGGAAGGACCGGTGCACCGTAACTTACAATTCTCGCTCCGGTTGCCATAATAGCCCCCGGTGTACAGTCGTCCGGATCCACGCTCATGCCTCCGGTACAAATGATCAGGTCTGCACCTGCCGCAATCTGTTTTTTGATGGCCTCTAAAATATGTTCCTTATCATCGTCCACATAAATCTGCGCAATCTCCTCTGAAGGATACTCTGCCAGTTTTTCGCGGATGACCGGGCTGAACGTATCTTTGATCCGTCCTTTGAATACTTCACTTCCGGTTGTCACGATACCGTATTTTTTCTTCTGATACGGTTTTAATGTAAAAATCGGTTTTGTACCGCCGACTGCTCTGGCACGCTCCATTTTTTCTTTCTCAATGATCAATGGAATAATTCTGGTTCCTGCCAGTTTATCTCCTGCATGTACCGGGAAATCGCCATGTCTGGAGGCGATCATCATCTCGCCGAGACTGTTTACCGCCACCAGGGCCTCACGATTGATTTTCAGCAGTCCGTCAATATCCGCGATCAGCTCGATTTTTCCTTCTTTGATTCCTGACGGATGCATATGCTCTCCGGCACAGATTTCATACAGGATCTGTGCGGCCTCATTCTCATGCCACTTTGTGTCGTCCTTTTCCCAGACATATAAATGCTCTTTTCCAACGGACAACAGCACCGGAATATCCTCTTCCGTTACCACATGTCCTTTACGGAACACCGCATCTTTCGTCACACCTTTGATAATCTGTGTAATGTCGTGGCAGAGCACATGGCCGACTGCCTCTTCCGTTTTAATCAGTTTCATAATATCCTAATATCTCCTAATTTTTTATTACTTCCTTGCACACTCAGCATCATTGCCAAGCAAAATATCCAATCCATGCTTCAATGATGGTAAAATATAATTCAATGCCTCATCCACGGCTTTCGGACTTCCTGGCAGATTAACGATCAATGTCTCTCCACGGATACCTGCGGCAGCTCTTGAAAGCATCGCACGCTCCGTGATTGTCAGTGAATATTGCAAAATCGCCATCGGAATTCCCGGAACTTCCCGTTCGATCACCGCTTTCGTTGCCTCCGGTGTCACATCCCGTTTCGAAAAGCCGGTTCCACCCGTGGTCAGGATCAGTTGCACATCATCCTCACACATGGCGATCATTTCATCCTGTAATTTCTGCTGATCGTCCGGCAGTATCACTTTTTTTCGGATCGTGTAACCATGCGACTCCATGATCTTTGCGATTTTAGCTCCGCTGAGATCTTCCCGCTCTCCGCACGCACCTTTATCACTGGCTGTAATAATCCCTACGTTCATAATATATGGTACTCCTCAATTCTCTGAATTCGATTCTTCTTAATGTCTCTGCCGTCTAGTATACCATATGCATACATATATGTCACGGTATACAGTAAAAGGGCCGGTGGTCTCAGGAAAGAATACAGGCAGACATCTTAGTCTGCGGTATTCTTTTCTGAGCCACCGGCCCAACACAACCTTACGGTTTAGCCACCCGGGAAGCTATTATCTCATGGTAATGTATCCACGATAGTTTGCAAGGTTATTGCTTGGTGTATAATCAGCTACAGCTGCACTGCAAACATTGTGGTATGGTTTCAGGAATGGGAAAGCATCCTGCTGAGCCCATGACGGTTTCTCAAGTGCTTTCATATCATCAACCATTACTTTGTACCATCCGGACTGGTTCTCGAACCAGATTTCAAGTACCCAATCCATTGCGCATCCGTTAATGTCTTTCTTTACTGCACTTGCGAGTACACGGGTACACTCCGGAGCTGCCTGAAGGATCGGAACAACTTTCTCAAATAACCATTTCTCGCCCTCTGCTTTGTCTACGCCTTCCGGGAAACCAATAGTCATATTGAAACGATAGTTTGCGCCATCTTCAATTGTACGTCCTTTTCCTTTGAGGTCTTTCTCCCACCACATCGGAAGGAATGCAAAGATAAATGGATTTCCTTCTGCATTATTGGATTTACGGGCTGCGTTTCCTGCATCTCCATCAGAATCGATCTGAGCATCAGTATGAGCTGCTGCCGGGATCTGTCCCTGCCATACAAGTACATCCATCGGGAATGTCTCAGCAATTGCTTTGATCTCAAGACGAGGATCAAGGTCGCTTACTAACCAGTGATGCTCTGTCAGCTGCATTCTTACGTATCCGAAACGATCACCCTGTGGCGGAATCGGGAAGGACGGATAAAATGCATATTTTGTTACGTACGGCTCAAACTGAGAGATACTGTCCGGAATATGTGTTTTGTAAAGCCATCTCTGAAGTTTTGGTCTGTAGTCTTCACTTACGCAGTCAACGTAGATAAGACTTCTCATTGGTTCGAATTTGAAATCTGCCATTTCTAAATACCCTCTTTTCTCTTATTTCTATAATTTATATCAGACGGGAACCATCTTTGTCCCCGCCTGTTATAATTGATATATTATTTTTGTTTGGATGGAGCTGGTGTCGGCTCGCATACTGCTGTATAATGCTCTTTACGTTTTTTGAACTCAGGATCTTTGTAAAGGTTCATCAGACGACCCTCATTCTCAAAGATATCCTGTCCATGTAAGAATTTGCCTGAAAGAATATCATGTGCATGATGCTCTGTAGCCGGATCATATTTGAATTTAAATGCTCCGTCAACGATTTCAAGTGTTCCCTCAAGACCACACAGCTCACATACGCAGTGAGTTGTACCCGGGTAGATGTAGAAGTTATTACCCTGGCAATGCGGGCAAGCGCCTTCTTTGCCTTTCCAGAGAGATGTATTCTCAGATCCTTCAATCTGCATATCCTCATCAATAATCTGCTGTACAGCATCTACAAGGTTACGTCCGATTTCTTTCATACGCTCAACTTTGTCATCCTGCATGATAACGTCTTTACACCAGGAGAAGAACTCGTTGTTTACTACTTTCCATCCTGGACTTAAAGCGAACATTGCATGGTCTGTCTCACAACGAACAGCCCAGTCAGATCCACCGATTCCTACGAAAGAAAGTGCTTTCTGGCGGAAGTATCTTGGGTTCAGACCTTCTTTTCCAGCTTCTTTGAGTTTTCCATCGAGCATTTTCATCATACCTGTATCATGTCCCGGTCCCATACGGTCTGTGATGGAATGATATAAACCAGTTGCACCAGACTCAAAAATCGGATCTACGAACAGAACTCCGTCAGCCTCAATAACTTTCTCATAGAAAGCTTTGAAATCATCCTGGCGGGAACAGATCATACCTTTGCCCATTACAAGACCACGGGAACAGGCAACACAACCGGAGCAGTACTGGATATCCCAGTCAAGAAGGTGGATAAATTCGATCTCTGCACCTTTTTCTTTTGCTGCTTCCAGAGCTACACGACACATTGTGTCATTGTTACCGTTTTTTGTTCCGAGTGAAACACCTAAAATCTTCATACTTGTCCTCCTAAATTTTAAATACATTTGATGATATAGATATAATACTTTCCCCTGTGTTTCAAAAATGCCTTTGCATTTCTGTTTCAGAAATAATTAGAAGCTATTCTTCTATCATATCATTATAACGAAACCAAACCTATGTATCCTATCCTAAATCGTTTCTGACATTTTGGCGCCTGTTTTCGCGCATGCCAAATGTTTGTAACCGCTTTGGTTTTACCATTTGACCAGTTACTCGTATTATACCACAATCTTGTTCCTCTTTGTGTAAATTTATTATAAATTCATCTTATTTCGTAGTCAAATGTACATTTTGCATCAAAAAGCCCCGGCGACTGGTCCGGGGCTCTAAAATCTCGTATATTTTTTAACAATATTTCACGAAAAATCCGTAGTATTCCACTTTTGTTATGCAAAAAACGGATTACTGTTTTATTGTACAGATTTTAATACATTATTTCAAAAATTGCTGGAAACATATCTTATCTCAGGAATCCGTTGACAATCTGCTCCTCAGCTTCTTCTTCTGTCAACCCAAGCGTCATCAGCTTGATGATCTGCTCTCCGGCAATTTTTCCGATGGCTGCCTCATGGATCAGTGCTGCATCCAGATCATTGGCCTCCAGCTGCGGAATTGCAAGGATTCTTGCTTTATCCATGATAATGGCATCACACTCTGTATGACCGCTGCACGGTGCATTTCCGATGATTCTGGAATCAAATTTCTGGTAGGAATTGTCCTTTGCTACGGAACGGGAAATAACATCCGCACTGGCGCCCTCTCCGTTCAGGCTGACAGAATATCCGCTGACTGCGCTCTGATCTCCATGCGTCATCAGACGCTCACGAACGACTAATTTTGCACCTGCTGCCAGCTCTGCTTTTGTATCACGGTCGGTAGAGTCTACACCTTTGATCTGAACCATTTCCATCTCCATGTAGCTTCCCTCTTCCATGTACACTTCCGTGCCCGGATTCAGGATACGTTTTCCTTTGCCATCGCCTGCTCCGTAATGCTTCTCCACATATTTCACTTTCGCATTTTTTTCAATAAAGAAACGGTGAATGCCGTCATGCTCTGCATCCTGATCGCCGCAGTTGTCAATGCCGCAGCCTGCCACGATGACTACGTCACTGCCCTCTCCGATATGGAAATCATTGTAAACCATTTCTTTCATACCGCTCTGGCTGAGTACAACCGGAATGTGTACGCTCTCGTTTACTGTGCCTGGTTTGATGTAAATGTCGATACCGCTGACATCTGTTTTTGATACAATATCAATATTTGCTGTAGTATTTCTGGCTGCCATCTGACCGTTTGCACGGATGTTGTAAGCTCCTTCCGGAACGCCGTGCAGATCAGCGACTTCGGCCAGAAGTCTTTTCTGAATCTCATCCATCATCTATCTATTCCTCACTCTTTCCTGCATATTATATACTAACTAAATTTCAACGAATGCCATTCGTTTTTCATCCATAATCTTAATTTTTTAACTAATACCATTCGTCTTTTTTCTATATAAAACAATACAACACTTTTTAACTAATAATGTTAGCCGTTTATCTTCATTATAGATTTCTACTTGTTAAACTTGTCACACATATTGACAGCAGAAGATGTACCAAGTAACTGTGGTAAAATTTCTTCCTTCGGTCCGTGTTTTAAAATCTGTCCGGCAGAGATCACAACGATTTCATCTGCAATATCAAGAATACGCTCCTGATGGGAAATGATCAGGATGGAACCGTCTTTTGTCTTCTCCTGCATACGCTCAAATACCTGGATCAGATTCTGGAAACTCCAGAGATCGATACCTGCCTCCGGCTCATCAAATACAGAAAGCTGTGTGCCTCTTGCCAGCACCGTAGCAATCTCGATACGTTTTAACTCACCACCGGAAAGGCTTGCATTTACCTCACGATTGATGTAATCCTTTGCGCAGAGTCCTACTTCGGACAGATACTGACAGGCATCTGCTGCACTCATTCTGCGTCCTGCTGCCATACGGATCAGATCCAGCACCTGGATTCCTTTGAATCGTACCGGCTGCTGAAAAGCAAAACTGATACCCATTTTTGCACGCTCTGTAATACTTTTTTCTGTAATGTCCTCTCCGTTAAAAAAAATCTGACCGGAAGTTGGTTTCTCAATACCAACGATCAGTTTGGCCAGGGTGGACTTACCGCCACCGTTCGGTCCTGTAATGACCACAAACTTATTGTCATCAATTTTCAGATTAATTCCTCTGATAATCTCTTTTTGTGCTTTCTCGTCTGATACTTCAAAAGACACATTTTTCAATTCCAGCATTTTGTTTCTCTCTTTCTGTTTTTTTAATCATTCAATTCCGTCTTTTTCAGAATTTTTTATTCCGATATTGGATTTTGGTTTTTATATCCTAGCATTTCTCTTGGTTTTTCCATAAACGCAAAGAGCAGCGAAAAGACTTTTGTCCTTTCACTGCTCATATTTTTTAATTCCAACTCTGATCATTCTTTTTAGTCTAATGGTCTGCGCGGCATAATGATTGCTGCCAGAATATAGATCAGAAGTCCGCTTCCTGCTGCCAGCGCAAGTACGACCCAGATCAGTCTGACAATGGTCGGATCAATGCCAAGAAATTCTCCAAGACCGCCGCACACGCCACACAATACTTTGTTATCCTCTGATTTGTATAATTTTTTATTCATTCTTTATCCCTCTTTCGATTTACATGCACACAGGCAAACCTGTATGGTTGTTGAAAATCTCCTTGATCGCGAACAGATATATTTTACTATAGAAGTATTTTTTTCGCAAGAAAAATACTGTTTTTTAATTTAAATTTACTGTTCTTCCATACCTCTCTATTGCAACTCTCCGATTTCAAAGAATTCCGGCCTGTGAAAATCCGGTTTCGTCACATCTACCGGTGCATAACTTGCATAATGAATCTGTTCGGCATTGCCACCTTCACATACTTTGTAAAAATTACAGGAAATCTTTGTACCGGATATCTGTGGAATCGGACCACCAATTTCTTCTAAAAATTCTAATGGCAAAAAGAAACTGATTTTCCAGCAATTTTCTTCGATGACCGCCTGCGGCTGACAAATTCTAATCTGTTCTTCCGTGAAAAATGTCCGGTCCGCACGCTCTGTCCCATACTGCATCAGTGCTGCTCCGTTTGCATTCATTTCCACATTTACATATAACGGCGTATCGTCGGCCCAAAAGGATAAAAATGCCTCCATTCCGCTGTCCAGACTCACCGGATCGTTCATTTTGGTATAAGTCCGCAGCGGGTCTTTTTCTTCACAGGTCATTTCTACCAGGAAACCATGATCTTTCCAACAGGCAATTTTTCCATACGTTGTTGGAATTGCTTTTGTCCCCCATAAAAGATGTGTGATTTCAAAGGTTTCACACTGTGCAAATTGCTCTTTTTTGTCTATGATTTTTATATTCATTCTTTATTGTCCCCCGATCAATACTTTTTTCCCCTCAAATGCAAGTCCATAATGATGAATCTGCTCCGGTTTTATATGAAACTCCGACAACTCCGCATCATACTGTTTTTCCTGAATCTGTATTAATGCCGCCTGCACTGTTTCCTGCAAAGATTCCTCTTCTTCCGGATCATGCACTTTAAATTCCAGCACATACGCCTGTTCTGCGAAATCTCGCGGAATCAGCATCACATCATATCTGCCATATCCACTTTCCCGGTTAGATTTCAACACATACCGGTCCCGAAGTTCTGCCAGCAATCCAAGTACAAATCCATGATAAAATCGTTCCGGCTGTGTCTTTCCCGATGGATGCCGCCCTGTATCAAAACTGCTGAATGTAATCAATGCCACATCATTCATATATACATTCATCTCTTTCAGATTTCCTTGCAGCAATGCCTGAACGAACGCATTATAATTACAATCTGAAGCAGAAAACCAGCCTTTAAACATTCCGGTAAACATTCCCAGTGTTTCCAGATTTGTAATTTTCAGATGATACCACGGTTCCAGCAAAATGCCACGTTGTTCCACTTCCAGCACTTTCAGATATCCACTGGCAAGCAGCAGACTCCAAATTGCATTTTTATCCTGCTGTAACTGTTCAAAAACGATCTGCTCATCAAAGGTAACCAAAATCTCTTTTTCCTGCAAAAGAGTTTCCATTTTTTCTTTAATATCCGTTGCCGATTGTTGGATCAAACTGTTGATCAGCGTGTTGGAACTGGTCGCCGCCCAATATGCCCCGATCTTTTTTTTATCCAGATAATTTGTGATTGACCATGGATTATAAATATCCGTATGACTGCCAAATGTAAAGCCATCATACCACTGTTTCACCAGCTCTTTTTTATCTGCCAGGCCAAACTCTTCCAATGCCTGAAATACTTCCTGTTCCGTGAAACCAAAATAAGTGGCATATTCCTCTGACGTCGTCGTAATCACATTCAAATTATTCAGATCAGAAAAAATAGACTGCTTCGATACCCGTGTGATTCCTGTCAAAACTGCACGTTCCAGATATGGGTTTGATTTAAATGTCGCATTGAAAAGACTTCTCAAAAAAGAAGTAAACGCATCCCAATATCCGTGTACATAAGCCTCCTGCATGGGTGTATCATATTCATCTAACAGCACGATCACTTTTTTCCCGTAATAGCGATACAGATACTGGCACAGTAAATTGATAGAAAATGAACTTTCCGCATCTTCCATATACATCGATACGTTTCGATACATAGCTTTCTCATTTTCACTGAGCAGATCCCCATCCAGAAGATAGCGGTGTTCCTCATATAAGCGTGCGATCTGCATATTGATCTGTTTTTTTACCTCTGATAACTGATCTGCTTTCACTGCCGCAAAACTTAAGAAAAGTACCGGATACGTGCCCTGCAAGGCCTGCCATTTTTCTTCGTTCCAGATAGACAGACCTTCAAACAAATCTCCTCTGTCAGCGTACTGATTTGAAAAAAAACATTTCAGCATATCCATATTCAGAGTTTTTCCAAAACGACGCGGACGTGTGATCAACGTAATATCATCCTGGGATTCCCACCATGCCCGGATCAGATCTGTCTTATCTATATAAAAACTGTTCTGTTCTCTCAGACTCGCAAAATCCTGTTTTCCTATACTGACTGTTTTTGTCATCTCAGTGCTGCACCTGCCTTTCTGTATTATTATCAGTATAACATTGCTGTTCCATAAACTCAACGATACCTTTTCTTTTTCATTTATTATGTTCCAGATGTATTTTCTACATTTTGCACATATACAATAATATTCTAAAACTTTTAGGAAAGGAATCTGCTATCATGAATAATGAAAAATTAGAAAATCTCCTGAATCTGGCACTGAATGCCACACTGGAAGAACGGGAAAAATCCCTGGAACTGAATATTGGATATGATACTGCTTCCCGCAGCTGGGAAGTGATTGTGAAAGCCTCCGGCGGCTTTGATACGCTTCTGGAGCTTTTTCCACAGATTACTGTCAAACCGTTATTAAATGGATACGGAATTCTGACAGTACCTGCCGCTCTCCTGGATGCCTTATCAGAACGCCCGGAAATCGAATATATGGAAAAACCAAAACGACTCTTTTTTGCTGTCAATAACGGGCGATCGGCTTCCTGTATCACGCCACTTCAGACAACACCTGCTCCAGAACGAAACAATCTCTTCGGCTCCGGCATCCTCATTGCCATCATCGACTCTGGAATTGACTACACCCACCCGGATTTCTGCAACGCAGACGGCACCACTCGTATCATCGAACTCTGGGATCAGAGCCTTGACCGCATTTTTACGCAATCTGAAATCAACGAAGCCCTGCAGGCTCCTTCTTCTCAGGAACGTTACCAACTTGTCCCAAGCCGTGATCTGTCCGGCCACGGCACACACGTTGCCGGAATTGCTGCCGGAAACGGACGTGCATCAAACGGTCAATACCGCGGTGTTGCTCCGCAAAGTTCCCTTTTGATCGTAAAACTTGGCATTTCCGATCCGGATGGCTTTCCCCGCACGACGGAACTGATGCGTGCGGTAGATTATGTGCTGCAAAAAGCGTTTTTATGGCAGATGCCCGTGGCCATTAACTTAAGTTTTGGCAATAATTACGGTTCCCATGATGGTGCAAGTCTGCTGGAAACTTACCTTGACAATGTATCTACCTACTGGAAATCCTGCATTGTCACCGGCACCGGAAACGAAGGTGCTTCCCGGATTCACACTTCCGGATCATTTCTCACAAATACTTCCGGATTGTCTGACTCAGATACTTTCAAAAAGTCTGCATCGAATATTTCCAGAGCACCATCCGCAGTTACTTCGGGGCAGTTTTCTCCCGTTTCCATTCCGTTTTCAGTCAGTGATTATGAATCCGGTCTGAATCTACAGCTCTGGAAGTCATATTCGGATGAATTTGAAGTAACCCTGCGTCACCCAAGTGGCACCGTCATTGGACCCTTTCAGGAGCGGCTTGGTACCTATCGCTTTACCGCCGGAATGACAGAACTTCTGGTCTATTATGGAAAACCAAGCCCCTACAGCACCAGCCAGGAAATCTATCTGGATTTTATCCCCCGTGGAAGTTATATCGATGCAGGTCTGTGGGAACTGACACTTACCCCACGCCGTATTACCGCCGGGTCTTATGACCTCTGGCTTCCGGGACAGTCCGTAATCGGCAGCGGCACCGGATTCTTATATCCGACAGATGACACTACGCTCACGATTCCTTCTACCGCTGCCAAAGTTATTTCGGTAGGTGCCTACAATGCTGCTTTCAATAGTTATGCCTCCTTTTCCGGTCGTGGATTTACCCGGATGGAGCACCGGATCAAACCGGATTTGGCCGCTCCCGGTGTCAATATCATCTCTGCGGCTCCCGGCGGTGGCTATACCTCAAAAAGCGGCACTTCCATGGCTGCTCCTTTTGTCACCGGAAGCTGTGCCCTGCTGATGGAATGGGGGATTGTGCAAGGCAATGATCCCTACCTGTACAGTGAAAAAGTAAAAGCTTATCTGATTCGGGGCACAAAAAAACTGCCTGCCTTCACAGAATACCCCAATCCCTATATCGGGTGGGGCACTTTGTGTACGGCAGACAGCCTTCCAATTTAAGATGCACAGTGATTCTACTACTCTGTTACAGTTACTTTTACTTTGTCAAGATGCCAGATATCATCTACGTACTCCTGAATGGTTCTGTCAGAAGAGAATTTTCCAACATGAGCCACATTCAGCATAACGAGTTTTGCCCAGCCTTT
Organism: uncultured Eubacterium sp.; assembly: GCF_934295145.1. GTDB lineage: Bacteria > Bacillota > Clostridia > Lachnospirales > Lachnospiraceae > Eubacterium_I. The sequence goes on from NZ_CAKRAS010000019.1 coordinate 41,529, forward strand.
CTCGTCTCTGTAAGCTTTTTCTACGCGCTCCTGAGCCTCTGCATAAGAACGGAAGTCTTTCAGGCAGAAGTAAGTATCAGCGAACTGTGTGCACTGTGTATTCAGCAGTGAGTTGTACAGATCACGGAACAGCTCGGTATCGTTTCCGGAATAGAATCCGTTGATGAGCTGCATCAGTACCTGACGGATCTCCTGATCCTGGTTAAAGATATCCATCGGGTTGTAATCACGGTTCTGCTCATGTGCGATAACCTCATCAGAACTCATACCAAAGATAAACATATTCTCTTTGCCGACTTCCTCAGCCATCTCTACGTTTGCACCGTCCATTGTTCCGATGGTTGCAGCACCGTTTAACATAAATTTCATGTTACCTGTTCCGGATGCCTCTTTACTTGCAGTAGAAATCTGCTCGCTGACATCTGCTGCTGCAAAGATCCACTCAGCGTTGGATACTTTGTAATCCTCGATAAATACAACTTTCAGTTTGTTGTTAATACTTGCATCGTTGTTGATCACATCAGCTACGGAGTTGATCAGCTTAATCGTCAGTTTTGCATTTTTGTAACCTGCAGCTGCTTTTGCACCAAAAATGAATGTTCTTGGGTAGAACTCCATCTCCGGATGCTCTTTGATCTTGTTGTACAGATACATAACATGCAAAATGTTCATCAGCTGACGTTTGTACTCATGCAGACGTTTTACCTGTACATCAAAGATAGAGCGCGGATCTACTTCGATACCATTGTGCTCCTGGATGTATTTTGCCAGACGCAGTTTGTTCTGGTATTTAATCTGCATGAATTCCTGCTGTGCTTTCGGATCATCTACATAGACAGCAAGTTTTTCCATATGGCTTAAGTCTGTGACCCAGTCGTTTCCAATCTTGTTGGATACCCACTCAGCCAGCAGTGGATTTCCGTGATACAGGAAACGACGCTGTGTGATACCATTTGTCTTGTTATTGAATTTCTGCGGGAATAACTCGTAGAAATCTTTTAATTCCTGTTTTTTCAGGATTTCTGTATGCAGTCTCGCTACACCGTTTACAGAGTAACCTGCAACAATGGCAAGGTGTGCCATTTTGACCTGACCATCATGAATGATCGCCATTTTGTCTTTTTTATACTGATTTCCAGGATACTCCTCCTCAATCTCCAGAAGGAATCTGCGGTTGATCTCCTCAACGATCTGGTAAATACGCGGAAGCAGACGGGAGAAGATCTCGATTGGCCATTTCTCCAGAGCTTCTGCCATGATGGTATGGTTTGTGTATGCACATGTTTTTGTTGTGATCGCCCATGCCTCATCCCATGTCAGTCCTTCGTCATCGAGAAGGATTCTCATCAGCTCTGCAACAGCTACGGTCGGGTGGGTATCATTCATCTGGATGGTTACTTTCTCAGAAAGTTTGTGGATATCCGGATGATATTTTTTATAACGGGCTACGGCACGCTGTACACTTGCAGATACGAAGAAATACTGCTGTTTCAGACGCAGCTCTTTACCCTGGATATGGTTGTCGTTTGGATACAGAACCTCTACTAAGTTTCTTGCAAGATTTTCCTGCTCAACGGCTTTTCTGTAATCACCTTTATCGAAGGAATCCAGCTCGAAACACTCCATCGGCTCAGCATCCCAGATCATCAGAGTGTTTACCATGTTGTTGTTGTAACCAACGATCGGCATATCATATGGAACAGCCAGTACCGACTGATAATTTTTCTGAACGAATTTTGTATGTCCGTTCTCAGCTGGCTCTGCCTGTACATAACCGCCAAATTTGACTTCAAAAGAATGCTCCGGTCTGCGCAGTTCAAACGGATAGCCGTTTTTCAGCCAGTTATCCGGTACCTCTACCTGATAACCGTCCTTGATCTTCTGTTTGAACATACCATAACGGTAACGAATGCCGCAGCCGTATGCCGGATAACCCAGAGTAGCCAGTGACTCCATGAAACATGCAGCCAGACGACCCAGCCCACCATTTCCAAGTGCCGGATCCGGCTCCTGATCCTCAATGGCATTCAGGTCAAATCCCATCTCATCCAATGCTTCTTTTACTTCCTTATATGCAGTCAGGTTGATCAGGTTGTTACCAAGGGCACGACCCATCAGGAACTCCATGGACATGTAATATACCATTTTCGGATCTTCCTTATCAAACGTCTGCTGGGTAGCAAGCCAGTTGTCAATGATAACATCTTTTACCGCATAGGATACCGCCTGGAAGACTTCCTGTTCGGAAGCCTCCTCCATGGTTTTACGGTAAAGTGTTTTCACATTGTCTTTTACGCATTTAATGAATTCTTTTTTGTCAAATAAAATATTCTTCATTACTGTTTCTCCACTCCTAACTCAACTTTGTGACCGTTGATATTCCACTCTTTCTGGTAACCTTCTAATGCGCCTTCTTTGATATCTACAGCAAGTACTTCACTCTGAATTTCTTCTTTGTGTGCTGCAAATACGTCACAGATTGTTTTCTCTGCTTTGAAGGAAAGGACGATTTTATCCATAACTTCAAATCCAGCCTCTTTACGCATTGTCTGTACCTTACTGATAATCTCGCGGACAAAGCCTTCCTCAATCAGTTCCGGTGTCAGTTTTGTATTCAGTACAACAGTGATGTCATTTCCTGTCTCAGTAGCAAATCCTTCTGTCTGAGCTACGGAGATCAATAAATCTTCTTCTGTCAGAACGATGCTCTCGTCCACTTCAGATAAGGTGATGGAACCTTCTTTTTTCAGCTGTGCCATAGCTGCGTGTCCGTCGATGTTTTCCAGAGCTGCTTTGATCTTGCCAAGGAATTTACCGTATTTCGGTCCAACGGTACGAAGCTGCGGTTTGAAGCTGTAATTTGTATATGCGCTGACATCCTCGATGAAGCTTACTTTCTTGATGTTCAGCTCATCCTCGATAATCTCCACAAAGAACTCCGGTACTTCAAACGGTGCTTTGACATACATATCGCCGATTGGCTGTCTGTTTTTGATGTTTGCACTATTTCTTGCCGCACGGCCAAGTACAACGATTTTCAGTACTTCTGCCATGTTTTTCTCAAGTTCCGGATTGATCATTGCCTCGTCAACTACCGGGAAGTCACACAGATGGATACTTTCCGGAGCGTCTTTGTCAATGCTTCTTACCAGGTTCTGGTAAATATCTTCTGTCATGAACGGGATCATCGGAGCGGCTGTTTTGCAGATGGTTACCAGTGCAGTATACAGTGTCATATATGCATTGATCTTATCCTGCTCCATGCCTTTTGCCCAGAAACGTTCACGGCTTCTTCTTACATACCAGTTACTCATATCATCTACGAAATCCTGCAGTGCTCTTGCAGCTTCCGGGATTCTGTAGTTTCCAAGGTTGTCATCTACTGCTTTTACGGTAGAATTCAGTCTGGACAGCAGCCATTTATCCATAACGGATAATTTATCATATTCCAGATTGTATTTTGTTGCATCAAACCCGTCAATGTTTGCATACAGAACAAAGAATGCGTAAGTATTCCATAATGTTCCCATGAACTTACGCTGTCCTTCCATAACGGCTTTTCCGTGGAAACGGTTCGGCAGCCACGGTGCGGAGTTGATGTAGAAATACCAGCGGATCGCATCTGCGCCATATTTCTGCAGTGCATCAAACGGATCAACAGCATTTCCTTTGGATTTACTCATCTTCTGTCCGTTCTCATCCTGAACGTGTCCCAGAACGATAACGTTCTCGTATGGTGCTTTGTTGAATAACAGTGTGGACTCTGCCATCAGGGAGTAGAACCATCCACGGGTCTGGTCTACAGCTTCTGAAATGAACTGAGCCGGGAACTGCTGCTCAAATACTTCTTTATTTTCAAACGGATAATGATGCTGTGCAAACGGCATTGCTCCGGAATCGAACCAGCAGTCAATAACTTCCGGTACACGGTGCATGTCTTTGCCACAGTGCGGACACTTGATGGTTACAGCATCAATATATGGACGGTGAAGTTCTACTTCTGCAGCCTTCGGATCTCCACTCTTTTCAGCCAGCTCTGCACGGCTTCCGATAGATTCCATATGACCGCACTCGCACTGCCATACGTTCAGCGGTGTTCCCCAGTAACGGTTACGGGAAATACCCCAATCCTGGATATTCTCCAGCCAGTCGCCGAAACGTCCTTTTCCAATGGATTCCGGAATCCAGTTTACCGTAGCGTTATTGCGAACCAGATCATCTTTGACTTCTGTCATTTTGATGAACCAGGATTCTCTTGCATAGTAGATCAGCGGAGTATCACATCTCCAGCAATGCGGATAGCTGTGCTCAAATTTCGGTGCGTCGAAGAGCAGTCCTTTTTCTTCCAGGTCTTTTAATACCAGCGGATCAGCTTTTTTTACAAATACACCTTCATACGGTGTCTCTTTTGTCATCTCACCTTTGCCGTTTACCAACTGAACAAACGGAAGGTCATATCTACGTCCTACCTGGGCATCATCTTCACCAAATGCAGGTGCGATATGAACCACACCGGTACCATCGGTCAGTGTAACGTAATCTGCGCATGTAACAAAGTAGCCTTTTTTGTGCTGTTTCTCACAGATCTCTACCGCGCAGTCAAATAATGGCTCATACTCTTTATACTCAAGGTCTTTTCCTTTGTATGTCTCAAGTACTTCGTATGCTTTTGTACCGGACTCTTCATCCGCAAGTTTGCCAAGAACAGTGTCGCACAGTGCCTCTGCCATATAATAAGTATATCCATCAGCAGCTTTTACTTTCACATAAGTCTCTTCCGGGTTTACACAAAGAGCTACGTTGGACGGCAGTGTCCATGGAGTTGTAGTCCATGCCAGGAAATATGCGTCCTCGCCTTTTACTTTGAAACGAACTACTGCAGAACGTTCTTTGACATCTTTGTATCCCTGTGCTACCTCATGGGATGACAGCGGAGTACCACAACGTGGGCAGTAAGGAACAATCTTGAAACCTTTGTATAACAGACCTTTGTCCCAGATTTTTTTCAGTGCCCACCACTCGGACTCAATGAAGTTATTGTCATAGGTAACGTATGGGTTATCCATATCTGCCCAGAAGCCAACGGTTCCGGAGAAATCTTCCCACATGCCTTTGTATTTCCATACAGACTCTTTACATTTTTTGATAAATGGATCCAGACCGTATTCTTCGATCTGCTCTTTTCCATCAAGGCCAAGCAGTTTCTCTACTTCCAGCTCGACCGGGAGTCCATGGGTATCCCATCCAGCTTTTCTCGGAACCATTTTTCCTTTCATGGTCTGATAACGCGGGATCATATCTTTGATAACACGTGTCAGAACGTGCCCGATATGTGGTTTACCATTTGCTGTTGGCGGTCCATCATAGAAAGTGTATGTCTCACCTTCTTTGCGATTTTCCATACTTTTGCGGAAAATGTCATTTTCTTTCCAGAATTCTTCTGTCTTTTTCTCACGATCCACAAAATTCAGATTTGTTGAAACTTTTTCGTACATTCTGTTCTCCTCATTTCATGTTATATTTCTTTCATGTTTCTTTGCAGATTGTCTCTGCTCATTTATGATTCTCCCAGGAACGCATTTATTATAGAAAACCAAACTTTCTTTTTTCTATAATTTACAGAAAATTGTATAGAATTTCCTGCAAAATAAAAAGCCTTCGTCCCGAAAAGGACGAAAGCTTTTAACAATCGTTTTAACCACCTGTTCGAAGTACGCGACACATTTGCCGGATACCAGTTCCCTGTAACGGTGGAAACACCGTCAGCTCTTACTCAGTTAAAAAGCATTTATGATACCTGTATCATTTCATAGAATCACGAACTCATACATGCCATGCTTTCCGTTTCAGAACTGCAACTCAGAAGTGATTTTCCACTGAACGGTACTGATACCGGCTTCCACCCTCCCGGCTCTCTGCGATGTTCCCAGTCAGCGTACTCTCTTCATCATAGTTTTTGCATTTTGTATTTTGAATAAATTTTAACAATGCAATTATAAGTATTCGCTTACCGGTTGTCAACCTTGTTTCAGGAAAAATGCTTCTTATTACATAGGATTGAAACGATTTTTACTTATTTTTTATGATCTGAGTTGCTTTTATAACTCATTTATCATCGTCTGCCATTCTGGTGTAGCCATCACAGCAACCCCCACTACGATCAGAATAATCATAATCACAATGGAAATGATACCTAAAACAATACCGGCGATTGCCATACCTTTGCGGCTCTGATATTTTACCATATGAACAATACCAAAAACCAAGGCTAAAATACCAGTAATGATATTGATCATTGTGCATGATAATACAAGGGAAATAATTCCAAGTACCAGGGATGCGATTGCAAATCCTGCCGGTTCTTCCGGTGGAATATTTCTGTAGGTATCCTGATATTGTTGAGTATACTCAGTATTTGTTGACTGTGCATTTTGTCCATACTGATATGGTTCTCCATACTGATACGGCTCAGTGTTTTTGTTTTCTTCGGTTGCTTTGCTTTCCTCAGTAAATTTGTTTTCTTCGTCGTACATCCGTCTTCTCCTTTGTCTATTTTCATATCTCAGACTTATTCCAGTCTATTTTTATGATACAACATGTCAGCCTTTTATGGAAGAAATTTTCATAAAGTTTAAAACAAAAGTAAGAAATAGCATATATTTCTTTCTCATATATTTTTTTATTTAGACAAAAGACAGCTAAAACAAAAAGACATCCAGAATACTCTGAATGTCTTTTCATCACAGGGACAGAAGGACTCGAACCCTCGACATTTGGTTTTGGAGACCAACGTTCTACCAACTGAACTATATCCCTATATTTTATTGAAGATATATACCTTCAAAACTTCATACAGTTGAGACCATATCTTGCCGTCACTATTCAATTTCTCACTTTTGTTCATACGGAAGTTCGATTCACTAAATTCGACCTTCGCCTTACGGCTCGCTCTCATTAAGTTCCTTCGAACGACCATCGTACTA
>NZ_CAKRAS010000020.1 GCF_934295145.1 uncultured Eubacterium sp.
TCAGTTGGTAGAGCACTTGACTTTTAATCAAGTTGTCCCGGGTTCGAACCCCGGCACGCTCACTATAAAAGAACACGTAAGTGTTCTTTTTTTTGTGCCGGCGTTCGAACCAAGGTTCGGTCTCCGCTTCGCTTCGGTCGGACCTAAACAGACATCCCCTGGATGTCTGTTTAGGTCCCCGGCACGCTCACTACAAGGAATGCGAAAGCATTCCTTTTTTCTATTTTTCATATAATACATTAAAAATATATGTAAAAAATTTCTGTACACGTTTAGTTAATACTTGTGATTACAGAGAATATCCTCTATAATGTGCATATATAAGCGAAAAATGTGGTTGATAGACGAAAGCATTATAGAACAATTTAGTAACTATATAAGTTTATTGGAATGAGCCACGCCTAAGGCGTGGCTCATTATGACATATGGAGAGATATACAACGAAATATACAGGTACTATTACAGGAGAAAAATAATGACAATCAGAGAATGCTACGACAAGATGGGCGGAGATTTTGATGACGTAATGCAGCGCCTTGGAAGCGAAAGCTTTATTCAGCGTTTTGCGGTACGTTTTTTAGATGATACAAGTTTTCAGATGATCAAAGATGGTATTGCGAATGGAGATGCAGAGCTTGCATTTCGCGGAGCACATACGTTAAAAGGTGTATGTTCTAATCTTGGTTTTACAAAATTATACGAAGTTAGTTCAGAACTGACAGAAATTCTTCGTGGACGGGAGTTGAAAGCATACGAAGAAGCATTTGCTGAAGTGGAAAAATGGTATCAGATCACCGTGGATGCAATTAAAGGTTTGAACTAGTAGAAAGTAATCAGGGATAAGATATGAAGTCAGAGATAAAAATGACGATGGAACAGGCTCAACAGGAAATGGAATTATTTCGCCGTTTATTCAGCGAAGTTCGTTTGCTGGACGCAGAGGAGCTTGGACTGAAACCGGAAACGGACGGATGGAACGGTTTTAAATCTTGCATCTGTAAATCATGTCTGGGACAGGATAGTTGTGAGGAAGAATGTATTGCAAGAAAGGTTTTGCAGGAGAAAAAACAGAAAACAAAATTTGAATATATTGATGAAAATCTCCACGAGATCATTGCAAAATATGTGGAAGTAGATGATACGCCATATGTGATGGAACTGGTGCGACATGTGGATACAGATGTAATGATTGGAAAAGTGCAGCATCAGACAGAAAAGGCAAACATGGCCGAGTTTTATGACCTGTTGTATACGGATGCGCTTTCGCAGGCATATAACCGCAGATACTTTGAAGACCGGATTCGTAAGAAAGAAGTGACTGCGGGTATTGCAATGATTGATCTGGATGATTTCAAGATCAGCAATGATACTTATGGTCATGAAATTGGAGATAAACTGCTTTGCACGGTTGCAGCAACGATTAAAAATGTAATTCGAACAACTGATACGCTAATCCGTTATGGTGGCGATGAGTTTTTGCTTGTTATTCCGAATATCTCTCAGAAAATGTTTGAACAGAAACTGAATGAAATACTGTATCATATTCGACTGATACAGATTTTGGAAAGCAAAAATCTGTATCTTTCTGTCAGCATTGGTGCTGTTATGGCGAAAAATCAGCGTGTGGAAGATGCCATGCAGAAGGCTGACAAGTTGATGTATGAGGCGAAACAGACGAAAAATACGGTTGTGGCAGAGTGGGGCAGAATAGGTGAGAAAGAAGCGTCAGAGCAGTACGGCGGCAAAAATCAGCGACAGTGTATTCTGATCGTAGATGATTCTGAGATGAATCGTGCAATTCTCTATGAAATGCTGCACAATAATTTTGATATTCTGGAAGCGGAAAGCGGAGAAATCTGTATCAGCATGCTGGAAAAATACAACAGGGATATTTCTTTACTGCTGCTTGATATTGTAATGCCTGGAATGAATGGTTTCGATGTGCTGGAGCAGATGAATCGGAGAAAATGGATTAAATCCATACCGGTTATTATGATTTCCAGTGAGCATTCTGATTTTTATATTCAAAACGCATATGACATGGGCGTGTCAGATTACATCAGTCGCCCGTTTGACATAAAAGTGGTATGCCGTCGGGTGAATAATACAATAAAACTGTATGCAAAACAGAGACGATTGACCACGATCCTGACAGAACAGGTGAAATCAAAAGAGGAAAGCCGGAAGATTATGGTGGCAATTTTGAGCCAGATCGTTGAGTTCCGTAATGGAGAGAGCGGTCTGCACGTTACCCATGTAAATGTTCTGGTAAAAATGCTGATCGAGCGGCTGCGTCAGGTGACAGATCAATACGATATTTCCTGGGTGAAACAGGATCTGATCGTCATGGCATCATCGCTTCATGATATTGGAAAAATCGGTATTGATGACAAGATTTTAAATAAAAAAGGAAAACTGACCCAAGAAGAGTTTGAAATTATGAAAACTCATACATTGATCGGTGCGTCGATTCTGGAAAATCTGGAAGAGTATCAACAGGAACCACTGGTACAGACGGCCTATGATATTTGCCGCTGGCATCATGAGCGATATGACGGAAACGGATATCCGGATGGATTGAAGGGTGAGGAGATTCCGATTTCTGCGCAGGTTGTTTCCATTGCGGATGTGTATGATGCATTGGTAAGCAAACGTGTATACAAAGAGCGTTATACTTATGATAAGACCCTGGAGATGATTCTGGGAGGAGAATGTGGAGTGTTTAATCCAATTCTTCTGCAATGTCTGAAAGACATTCATGCAGAAATCCCTGATAAAATCTATCGGGGGGGGGTAAAAATATGATATGGTAAGTGGTAAGCAGGAAGTGTTGTTTATATAAAAACCGGAGCCTGTAAAGGCACATATGATAGACCCGAAAACGACAGAGCGTTTTTTGAAAAACAAACGATCTGTCGTACTTTTTGTTATAAACAAAAAATGAAGTAGTGACTATTATTGATACATTTATTGAAAAAATCTGTATGGAGGTGAAATCCAGCAGATGGAAAATCCACATGCCATGCATTATGAAACATTGTATGACTGGAAACATTTTAGAAAACAGAGGAGATAGCAGGAATGGATTTGTTTGATATTGTAGGTCCGATCATGGTCGGACCTTCCAGCTCCCATACTGCGGGAGCCGTGCGGATGGGGTATGTAGCAGGAAAACTGTTGGGAGAACCAATCCGCAAAGCAGAGATTCTGCTATATGGTTCCTTCCTTGCAACAGGCGAGGGGCATGGAACGAAGAAAGCACTGGTTGCAGGTCTGCTTGGGATGCAGCCGGATGATTATCAGATTGCGGATAGTTTTGAAATTGCGGCACAGCAGGGGATAACGGTAGTGTTTGGTGAAGCGCATTTGGAGGATGCGCATCCGAACACGGCGGTGATCCGATTAACCGGTGTCGGGGAAAAATGTACGGAAGTACAGGTGTCCTCCATCGGTGGTTCACGCATTAGTATTGATAAGATTGACGGTATCAATACCGGTTTTTCCGGGGAATGTCCGACGCTGATCGTGCATAACATTGATCAGCCGGGATGTATCGTAGCGGTTACATCTATGCTGGCAAAGAAAAATGTCAATATTGCGACCATGCAGGTATACCGTTCTGCCAAAGGTGAGCAGGCGGTCATGGTGGTTGAATGTGATCAGCCAATTTCTGAAGATGGAATTGTATGGCTGGAGCAGGTGGAAGGCGTACTGAAAGTGACGTATTTTGCCGGAATTGGGGCATAAAAAATAAATAGAAAAGGAAACCATAATTATGGCAGCAGAATATCACAGTCTGAGAGAACTGATAGAACTGGCAGAAGCACAGGAAAAATCTGTGTGGGAGATTGTACAGCAGTCGGATATGGAAGAAAGTGAGCGAACAGCAGGGCAGTCTTTTCAGAAAATGTATGAGATGTATCTGGCAATGAAGCAGGCAGATCAGGATTATGACGGAGAACGCCGTTCTGCAAGCAAGCGCGCAGGTGGAGATGGAGAAAAGTTACATCAATATAATGAGGCAGGGAAAAATATCTGTGGACCGTTTATCGGAAAAGTTATGGAAAAGGCTATTAAAATGGGTGAATCCAATGCATGTATGCGGCGTATCGTTGCGGCGCCTACGGCAGGATCTTGCGGCGTACTCCCGGCAGTGTTACTTAGCTATGAGGAAGAATTTCAGGTAAAAGAGGAACAGGTAATTCATGCTCTTTATGTTGCCGCTGGAATTGGAAAAGTGATTGCGGAAAATGCGTCTCTGGCAGGTGCTTCCGGTGGCTGTCAGGCAGAGATTGGTTCTGCTAGTGCTATGGCAGCAGGGGCACTGGTTAGTCTTCAGGGTGGTGATGCAAAAACCATCATGCATGGAGCCGCACTGGCATTAAAAAATATGCTTGGCCTGGTTTGTGATCCGGTGGCAGGATTAGTAGAAGTTCCATGCATTAAGAGAAATTCTTCCGGTGCGGTTAATGCAGTAACATCCGCACAGCTTGCCTTAGCTGGAATTCAAAGTGCGATTGATCCGGATGAAGTCATTGACAGTATGCGGCGTATTGGAAATCAGTTACCGGCTTGTTTAAGAGAAACCAGTGAAGGTGGATTGGCAACAACGGAATCGGCCATAAATTATCTCAGTTAAGGGGAAATAGTTGCTAGACAGTGAAAAAGTATTGTAAGATAGGTTAAAAAGGAAAAATGGGGGCTGAAGATATGAGCAAAGATAAAAATGAAACTGTATATATTGCACCAAATGCAACTGTTGTTGGAGATGCGACCATAGGAAAAGACAGCAGTCTCTGGTATCAGGCAGTAGTCAGAGGAGATCATGACAGTATCACCATTGGGGAAGGAACGAATATTCAGGATGGTTGTATCCTTCACGCAGATGAAGGATTTCCAGTTGTGATCGGAGATTATGTTACGGTTGGACACGCAGCGATCATTCATGGCTGTGAGATTGGAGATGGCGCACTGATCGGCATGGGAGCCATTGTTTTGAATGGAGCAAAAATCGGTAAAAATGCCATTATTGGTGCGGGTGCACTGGTGACACAGGGAACTGTGATTCCCGATGGCATGCTGGCAGTTGGTTCTCCGGCAAAAGTCAGACGTGAAGTAACTGCCGAGGAAATAAAGCAGAACCATGAAGATGCTTTGGAGTATATTAAAACTGCAAGAGAACAATTCTGAAACAATACAAATTAACAGATAATTTAAAATAATATAAAAAATATACAGAAAAAGTGTTGACAAATCAACAAAAGTGCAATACAATAAAGACAACAAAAGAAGAGAGAAAACAAAATAAAAAATCTTCTTTCGTTAAATAACTACAGGAGGTCAGTCCAATGGAGTAAGCAAGATAATAATCTCTTTTGACAGAGTTTATCATTATAAAACAATCAGTTAAAGGAGGACAAGTCCATTGAGAGGTAGAGATCCATAGTTGAGACAAAAGAAATAGCAGAAAGGGAGGTTATATAGTGAAGCTTAGATTTAACAGGTGACAGAGCTATCTGATGACGAGAAAGTCGGATAGCTCTTTTTTTATGTCTTTTTATCTCAGTCGAGAAGACTCACGCACCAAGTCTCACGTGCGTTCGACTTGAACTGGTGTGTAATATGTGACATATTAAACAGAACAAATATATCAAAAACTAAAAAAATGTCCATTTATTCGAAAAAAACTTCCTTTTGGTAAATTCATCTTTTTGACATAATGAGCTTGGATGGTTATGCAGAAATGCAGGTAAGTTTATCAAAAGAGAGGAGATCGTATGAACAGAAATTCGAAGCTGTTACGGAAATCTTTGGTCGTAGCAGGGGCAGTAACTCTATCCTTATCTATGTGCAGTCCGGTACTTGCGTCAAATACAGCAGGCGCAGCCGGCAAAGGGGAATTAACAATCACGGATGTTGCCTATGGAAATAGTGATACATCGACAGGAAGAGCGTCCAGTGTACAGAGTGTTACTTATACACTGAACGGAAAAGAGTACACGCAGAAAGCAGAGGATGGCAAAGTTCTGACTCTGGTTGTAGACGGTGCACAGAAAAATATTTCCAAAGGTGCAAGCTACGAAGTATCCGACAGTGATGCAGTAACTGTAAAAGAGACAAAAGTATACAAATCTGGCGGACCGAGTTGCCCACCATGGGATATGATGAAACCGGGGGTTAAGAAATCGGTTTACAATTTCCGTCAGGCATTGTTAGTAAATAATGGCGCAATTGTAAATGACGCATCTGTAACAGAGGCCATTACCGGTGGAAGTTATGATGCTTCCAAGGCAGAGGGTGTAACAGTAACATCCGATGGTGAACATTTCAATGGCATTTATGTAACAGGAAATTCCAAATACGATATTAATAAATCCACACTGAAAGCAACCGGAGACGGTGGAGACGATTTCTCCGGCTGGGGTGCTGCAGTGATGGCTGATGAAGATACAAATGTCAACATCAAAGATACAGTGATTGACACTGCAGGAACAATCCGTACTGCAATTTGGGTAGGTGGAAATTCAAAAACAACAGTAGATAATTCACTGATCTATGCAAAGGAAACAACCGACGATTACCAGACATATACCGATCTGGTACCGGCTATGATGAAACGTGTACCGTTTGCGCTCGGTATGGAGGGAACCGTCCGTGCGACGAATGTATTGGGAGCAGGTCAGGCAATCTATAACAACAGTATGATCATTTCTACCGGTTGGGGAGCACTTTCTACAGATTCTGGTACATCTCACACGCAGACTGGAACGTATGCACTGACCGTAAATAATTCTGTTTCCGGTATTGGTACAGTAGAAGTTGCACAGGCTGCAAAGAAATATACCGCAACACAGGAAGTGAATGGTGTAACTTATGGATATACTATGGGTGGATCCGGTTATGTAACATATGCAGATTCCGGTGTATGGAACAAATACAGCAATGTACAATTCTATTCTCCGGATTATGTACAGATACTTGCCTCCGGAGAATCAAGTTCCGAATATGATAAATCTTATATGTATTCAGACCGTATCGCATTTATGACACAGCAGGCAGGCGGCGGTACACTGACATTAAAAGACAGTGACGTTGATACCAAAGATGCCCTGATGCAGATTAAATCCGGTAAGGCAAACAAAGGTTACAGCCATCTTGTAGTGGACAACACAGATGTAGATTTCTCGGGAGACTCTAAACGTACGGATGATGGAATTCTGGTAGAGCTGGTAGAATCTGATGATGCAGGAAATCCGGGTGTAACATCCTATACCATCAACGATGTGGGTGAAAATGCAGTACCGACAGGAAAAGAAATCAATGATTCCAGTGCTGACTTCAAGAATGGAACTTACAAAGGTGATATATGGAACAGTATTTACAACAACAAACAGGCATTGGATGTATCTCTGGAAAATGCAAAACTGGAAGGAACGGTTTCCTCTTCCGTAGCAGTTCATATAGATCCTGATACAGGTAAAACGGTTGAGAATGGAACTGTTCTGCAGGCATATACAGGATCTGAAAAAGAAAACCATGCAGATTATCTGGCAGAAAAAGGTGGAACAACCGGCGATTATATGACAATCGGTAGCTTCTCTCATACAGCACACAAGACAATCAATAATCCGGTGAACCTTACTGTCGATAAAAAATCTGAATGGACGGTAACGGGTGACAGTTATCTGAATACTCTGGATCTTGCATCCGCAGACTGCATTACAGCGTCTGAACCTGAGACTGTATACACAACTGCTCTGACAGTTGATAACAAAGAATATGCTTATGGAACCTATACATTTGATAATGTAACTGTTAAAGTTGAGGCAAGTGATATTGTAATTCCGGATACCGGTATTGTGGCTGAAGGACAGACATTCAACAGCATACCATATGCATTCTATGTAGTGAATGAAGATGGATCTTATAATTCTGCTGCTATTGATTTTATATCTCAGAATACACCGTCCGGAACTGTAATTTTTGGTGCTACAGCGAAAGATGGTTACGAGATTGTATCTACGAAAGCAGAAGGTGGAGCAATCACTCCAAGCACAGATTTTGCAGAGTATCCATATGAATTAACTTCTACCGGAGATCCGAGAGAAGGAATGAAAGTTATCATCAAAGTTAAATCCACTGCACAGGCAGATGGTCTTGCAAACCAGAAAGCTGCAGATGGAAACTGGTACTACTACAAAGATGGTAAAATCGCTACAGACGTTACAACCGTAGCAAAGAACAAAAATGGCTGGTGGTATGTAAAGAACGGAAAAGTTGACTTTACTGCAAATACTGTAGCAAAGAACCAGAATGGCTGGTGGAAGATCGTTAATGGTAAAGTAGATTTCAACTATACAGGAATTGCAAAGAATCAGAACGGCTGGTGGAGAATCGTAAACGGTAAAGTTGATTTCAACTGTAACAGTGTTGAGAAAAACGAGAATGGCTGGTGGAAACTTGTCAATGGTAAAGTTGATTTCGGTTACACAGGAATTGCAAAGAACCAGAATGGCTGGTGGAGAATTGTAAACGGTAAAGTTGATTTTAACTGCAACAGCATTGAGAAAAACGAGAACGGCTGGTGGAAACTTGTCAATGGTAAAGTTGACTTTGGTTATACAGGCGTAGCAAAGAATCAGAATGGCTGGTGGAGAGTAGAGAACGGTAAAGTAAACTTTAATTACAATGGAATCGCTCAGAACCAGAATGGCTGGTGGAAGATTAAAAACGGAAAAGTAGATTTTTCTTACTCTGGAAAAGTAAAAGCGAACGGAAAAACATATCGTGTAAAAAATGGTAAGGTAAAAATGTAATTCACATGTTTATATTTTTGCAATAAACAAACCTGTAAAAGCATAACATAATATCCTCCACAAAGAGAAAGTGCGGCACATTTTGTGCGGCGCTTTCTTTTGCGTCTGCAGACCATTTTCGGTTAAAAAGTAAAGTTTTTTACAAAAGCTTTACTTTTTTTTTTCGCAATCCTGATAGTATGAAAACCCAAATCCGATTAAAGTATACGTCGTAAGGCAAACAAAACAACTTGCCAACAACATAAAACATAGTATTATCCAGAGCCATTCGAAACAAAACTCGCATTGCGAGCATGATTCGCATATTTCCAAGAATTGCCTTGGCTCTGAATAGTAGTCAGAAAAAGATGTAAATCGAAAAGGAGAGAATCGAAATGAAACTGAAAAAAATGATGGCACTTGTACTTTGCGCAGTAACAGTAGCAGGACTTGGACTTACAGGATGTGGAAACAGCGGTGATAACGCTGCAGCAGATAATACAGGAAGTGCAGCAAAAGAAAGCAGCGATACAGGAAGCGCAGATGCATCTGATTTTTCCGGAAATATCACTGTATTATCCCGTGAGGATGGTTCCGGTACAAGAGGCGCTTTCATCGAACTGTTTGGAATTGAAGAGAAAAATGAAGCAGGCGAGAAAGAGGATATGACAACCGTAGATGCAACCATCACAAACAATACAGAGGTTATGATGTCTACGGTAGCCGGTAACGAATATGCAATCGGCTACTGTTCCCTTGGTTCTTTGAATGATACAGTAAAAGCTGTAAAAATCGATGGTGCTGAGGCAACAACAGACAACGTATCCAATGGAACTTACAAAGTATCCAGACCGTTCAACATCGTAACAAAAGACAACGTAAGTGATGTTGCTCAGGATTTTATCAACTATATTATGAGCGCTGATGGACAGCAGGTAATCACAGATGACGGATACATTTCTGTAGCAGAAGGTGAGACATTCACATCTACAGGAGCAAGCGGAAAAATTACAATCGACGGTTCTTCCAGCGTATCACCAGTTATGGAGAAACTGGCAGAGGCTTACAAAAAAGTAAATCCGAATGCAGAAATTGAGCAGCAGACAACAGATTCAACAACAGGTATCACATCTGCAATCGACGGAAAATGTGATATCGGAATGGCTTCCCGTGACCTGAAAGAAGAAGAAACAGGTGTAAAAGCTACCAAGATCGCACTTGATGGTATCGCAGTTATCGTAAACAATGATAACCCAACAGATGAGATCAGCTCTGATATGGTAAAACAGATCTTCACCGGTGAAGTTACAAAATGGCAGGATGTAAAATAA
Source organism: uncultured Eubacterium sp. (assembly GCF_934295145.1). Classification (GTDB taxonomy): domain Bacteria; phylum Bacillota; class Clostridia; order Lachnospirales; family Lachnospiraceae; genus Eubacterium_I. The sequence goes on from NZ_CAKRAS010000020.1 coordinate 10,127, forward strand.
TTGATTCAGTAAAATAACAATTCAGAACAACATATAAATACTGGTTATAGAAAAGTTCCTATGTTCTGAATAACTATCATGTATGCGCCATGACAGATTCAAATCTGAGACAGAAAAGGGTCTGTGTGGCGCATTCCCACAGGGAGAACTAAAACATATGAAACGAAAAGAAAAAGTGTTTGAAATCATTTTTCTGTTAGTTGCCTGTCTTTCCATTGTGGCAGTAGCGATGATTTGTATCTTCTTATTTGCAAATGGAATTCCGGCAATGGGAAAAATTGGACTTGGAAAATTCCTCGGCGGACAGGTATGGAAGCCGGGAAATGATAAATATGGTATCTTTCCGATGATCATCGGAAGTCTGTACATTACAGGCGGTGCCATTGCAGTAGGTGTACCGATCGGTATTTTTACTGCAGTATTTCTTGCAAAGTATTGTCCGGAAGGACTTTACAAAATCATTAAACCGGCAACCGAACTTCTGGCCGGAATCCCTTCTGTCGTATATGGATTCTTCGGATTGATGGTAATCGTGCCGGCGGTTCGAATGATCTTCGGAACGGATAACACAGACGGTATGAGTATTCTGACAGCATCTTTCCTTCTTGGAATCATGATTTTGCCAACGATCATCGGTGTGACGGAGACGTCCATTCGGTCTGTAAATAATGCCTATTTTGAAGGCGCACTGGCATTGGGTGCAACAAAGGAAGCAAGTATCTTCCGCTGTGTGATCCCGGCAGCAAAATCAGGTATCTTAGCCGGTGTGGTACTTGGCATCGGACGTGCCATTGGTGAGACCATGGCGGTAGTAATGATCGCCGGAAATCAGCCACGTATGCCGCAGGGGATTTTGCAGGGAGTACGTACACTGACTACAAACGTTGTACTTGAGATGGGATATGCGACCGGACTTCACAGAGAAGCACTGATCGCAACCGGTGTGGTACTGTTTGTATTCATCCTGATCATTAACCTGGCATTTAGCATTATCAAAGGAAAAGGAGAGAAGGAATAATGAAAAAGACAAAGAAAAAAATTTATGCCGGCTCTCTGATTTTGAAAATACTGGTCATTCTGGCAGCAATTTTTACGATTGTGATGCTTGGTTACCTGATTGTATACATTCTTGCAAAAGGAATCCCGCATCTGACACCGTCACTGTTTTCTATCCATTACGACAGTGACAATGTATCAATGCTTCCATCTATTATCAATACATTGATCATGATCGGTGTAGCGTTACTGATCGCAGTTCCGGTAGGTGTATTTTCAGCGGTATATCTGACAGAGTATGCAAAAAAAGGAAATAAACTTGTAAAAGTAATCAGAACTACTGCAGAAACTCTGACAGGTATTCCTTCTATCGTATATGGATTGTTTGGTATGTTGTTTTTCGTAACAGCCTGCCACATGTCCTATTCCTTAATGGCAGGTATTTTAACAGTAGCGATCATGGTTCTGCCAACAGTTTTGAGAACCACAGAGGAAGCGCTTTTAGCAGTGCCGGACAGCTTCCGTGAGGGAAGTTTCGGACTTGGCGCAGGAAAACTTCGTACGGTATTTCGAATTGTGCTTCCAAGTGCGATACCAGGTATCCTTTCCGGTGTTATTCTTTCTACCGGACGAATCGCCGGTGAGACAGCTGCACTGATCTATACCGCAGGAACCATGGCAACTTTACCGAAAAATCTGCTTTCTTCCGGACGTACGCTGGCCGTTCACATGTATGTGCTTTCCCAGGAAGGTCTGCATACAGATCAGGCATTTGCCACTGCAGTTATTTTGCTGGTAATGGTACTTCTGATCAATATTTTATCTTCTGTCATTGCAAAGAAAATGCAGAGAGACTAAAGGAATATGATCGGTACCATAGAGAAATACTTTTGCAATAGTTTTTACAAATATCAAAAGAGAACTGGATGAGAGTAATTTGCAAACAGCAATATGTGAGAGAGGACAACGAAAAGAACATGTTAAAAAATAAAATGACAATCGAGCATATGAATCTTCATTACGGAGATTTCCATGCGTTAAAAGATATTAATCTGGAGATTAAAGAACATCAGATCACTGCGTTTATCGGACCTTCCGGATGTGGTAAATCTACTTTGCTGAAATCATTAAACCGTATGAATGATCTGGTAGAAGGATGTAAAATTGACGGTCTGATCGCATTGGACGGCGAAGATATTTATGGAAATAATATGGATGTAAACCTGCTGAGAAAAAGGGTTGGTATGGTATTTCAGAAGGCAAATCCATTTCCGATGAGCATTTACGATAACGTCGCATTCGGACCGAGAACACACGGTATCCACAATAAAGCACAGTTAGATGACATCGTAGAAAAATCACTTCGTGATGCAGCAATCTGGGACGAAGTCAAAGACCGTCTGAAAAAAAGTGCTCTTGGCGTGTCCGGCGGACAGCAGCAGAGAATCTGTATCGCCCGTGCGCTGGCAGTTCATCCGGAAGTACTTCTGATGGATGAGTCTACATCTGCGCTGGATCCGATTTCTACATCCAAAATCGAGGATCTCGTTATGGAACTGAAATCCCAGTACACCATCGTTATGGTAACACATAACATGCAGCAGGCCGTGCGTGTATCTGACCAGACTGCATTTTTCTTGCTGGGCGACCTTGTAGAGTATGGTGATACCGATCAGTTATTCTCCACACCGAAAGAGAAAAAGACAGAAGATTATATTACCGGTAGATTTGGTTAATGCAAGGGAGAACATAAAAATGAGAAATCAATTTGACAGACAGTTAAATACTTTAAATGGTGAATTGATCCAGATGGGTCACATGGTAGAGCAGGCCATTGAGCATGCAATTGAAGCCATGGTACATCAGGATGCAGAAAAAGCAAAACAAAACATGGAATTTGATTCAGAAGTAGATCAGCAGGAAAAAGATATCGAGACACTGTGTATGAAACTTTTGATGAAACAGCAGCCGGTAGCCAGAGATCTTCGCCTGATCTCAGCAGCATTAAAAATGATCACAGATATGGAACGAATTGGTGATCAGGCAGCAGACATTTCAGAATTAGCCTTATGTCTGGTAAATGAAAAAAAACTGCCGATGATGGATCGTATGAAACAGATGTCACAGGAATGTATGCTGATGGTCATGAAAGGACTGGAAGCATTCGTGGCAAAAGATATTGAGATGGCAAAAAAAGTAATTGCCAGAGATGATGTGGTTGATACCATGTTTGATGATACAAAAAAAGAAGTGATCGAGCTGATCCAGAATCATGGAACAGGTGCAGAAGTAGCAACGGATCTGCTGATGGTTGCAAAATACTTTGAGCGAATTGGTGATCATGCGACAAATATTGCAGAATGGGTTATCTTTTCCATTAATGGAACCCATCCGACGATAAATCCGGAGCCGGTTTTGTAAAAGGCCAAAAAGCAGTTCACATATTCCCTTCACAGGCAATATGTGGGCTGAACATAAGTAATAGCGGATGTTGCTCCGATATTATAAAAAAACAGGCAATTGCCTGAACCACTGTAAAAACAGCACAAATTGTGGAGGATGAGATGAACACAAACAAAAATTTATGGAAAAAAGGTGTAGTTTTAGCTGCTGCGGCAACTATGATCGCAGGCGCGGTGCCAACAGTAAATGCATTCGCATATGGTGCTTATGATGTAAACAAGAGCACCTTTAAGTCAGACACCGACAATTCCGCAGATTTCCAGAACTGGAAAACCAATGTATGGCAGGGTGGAGAAAATGCTTATGCAAATACAAATGAAATAGCACTGACACCGGGAACCGATGCCACAGGATTAAATTTCGCATGGTATTCTGAAAGTAAAGGAACACCGGCAGTGATGATCTGGAAAGATGGTGCCAAAGGAGCAGCAAAAGTATTTACCGGAACAGCAAGTGATATCAGCGCTGCAAACTGGCAGGGAAAAACTTATGCGGCATCCAATAAAGTAAGCATCGCGAACTATTTTAATGAAAATACAAAATATATCTATCAGTATACGGATGATTACAAAGAAGACGGTACAAGCGTATGGTCTGAGGAATATAATTATACTACACAGTCTACCGATAAATTCTCCGTAATTCTGACTGGTGACCCACAGGTAGGAGCCTCCGGAAGTTCTTCCGACAGACAGGCTGATGATGCAAGTGTTGCAAGAGATGCCTATAACTGGAATAAAACCATGCAGCAGGCATTAAAGACATGTCCGAACGCATCATTCCTTTTATCCGCAGGTGATCAGATCAATGAATCCAATTCTAATACAGATGAAGTAAGAAAAACAAGAGAGAGTGAGTACGCAGGTTATTTATATCCGTCAGTATTTCGTAATCTTCCAATCGCAGCAACCATCGGAAACCATGATATGAACGGTTCTGATTATTCTGCTCATTTCAATAATCCAAATTCAGAGGAGCAGTTGGGACAGACAGCTGCAGGAAGTGATTTCTACTTTAACTATGGTGATGCATTATTTATTTCACTGAACAGCAATAACCGTAATCAGGCAGAGCACAGAAAACTCATGCAGGAAGCAATTGCAAGCAATCCGGATGCAAAATGGAAAGTTGTTATTTTCCACAGTGACATTTACGGTTCCGGTCAGCCGCATGCAGATACAGATGCTTCTACAAACAGAATTATTTTCGCTCCACTGATGGATGAATTCGACATTGATGTCTGCCTGACAGGTCATGATCATACTTTCTCACGAAGCTATCAGGTGCTGGATGGAAATGTCATCGATTATGATATCAGCAATGGAACAGTTGCTGATCCGGAAGGTACAATGTATATTACGACAGGCTCAGGATCCGGTTCCAAATATTATAACCTGTTGAACTATACACCGTATTATATTGCTGAGAGAACAAATGCATGTCTGCCTTCTTTCTCAACCATTGATTTTACGGATGATTCCTTTACCATCAAGACTTATGATTATAACGGAAACCGTTACGCAGATGATTTTACAATTACAAAAAATGAAAATGCACAGTCTGTCGATGATGTGATCGCATCCGCAGAAAAACTGGCAAACAGTACAGATGTGACTTATACAAAAGAAAGTATGGCTGTATTGACATCGGCACTGGATCAGCTGAAAACACTGAAAAACTCCAATGTAACGGCTGAAGATCCGATGGCAGCAGACATTATAACAAACTATGGTACATCTTCAGACAGAGTCAAAGGATATGGTTCTGTGGCAAATAGTGAAGATAAAGACGGAAAAATGAACCGTTTCAAAAAAGGTCTTTCCACATTGCTTGACAAGACTATCTATACACAGGCAGCAGAAGGAGCGCAGGAGCAGGCAGCAGATTATACCGCTGATAAAGCACCGGTTGTAAAAGGCATGGATGAGGCCAAGAGCGCTGTCATTAATGCAATGAATGCTCTGGAAGAAGCAAAACCGGAAGTTGTAAAACCAGACGGACTTGCAAATGAAGCAGCCGAGGACGGAAACTGGTATTACTACAAAGACAACCAGATTGCAACAGATTACACCGGAGTAGCAAAAAATAAAAACGGCTGGTGGCGTGTAGTCAATGGAAAAGTAGATTTTAGCTGCAACAGTGTAGAGAAAAACGAGAACGGCTGGTGGTATATCCGCGGAGGCAAAGTAGATTTTAATTACACCGGAGTAGCAAAAAATAAAAACGGCTGGTGGAGAATTGTCAATGGAAAAGTAGATTTCGATTGCAACAGCGTGGAGAAAAACAGCAACGGCTGGTGGTATATCCGCGGAGGCAAAGTAGATTTTAATTACACCGGAATAGCAAAGAATAAAAATGGCTGGTGGAGAATTGTTAATGGAAAAGTTGATTTTGGCTGCAACAGCGTAGAGAAAAATGAGAATGGCTGGTGGAAACTCAGTGGAGGAAAAGTAGATTTCAACTATAACGAAATCGCAAAAAATGGCAATGGAACCTGGGTGATCAAAAATGGTAAAGTTGACTTCTCACGTAACGGCAAAGTAAAAACAAACGGAAAAACTTACCGTGTCACAAACGGCAAAGTGAAACTGTAAGACAATGTAATTTTACATAATTTCTTTTTCATATGTTTTAATAATATTTCGGGAAGAATGGGTGTTGTATTTCAGTGCGACATCCATTTCCCTTTTGGCGTAAAGTAGAGCATATAACAGGTAAATAAGCAAAGAAAGAAGGATTTAAATTTTGGAAAAAAAGAAATCATTTTATAAATGGGGAAAATATCTCATTGTGATAGGCATTACATTCTTGATGTTTCTGTTTTTTCGAAGTGTGGAACGTGTACCGTTGCTGGCAGATGACAATATGGTGTTCGTAAAAGCAGTGGTTGTCCAGAATGACTATGAGGACGAACAGGCACAGGCATCACTGGACAGCGGTGATACCCAGCAGGTAGTTCTGGAAATTCGGTCGGGTGCTCATAAAGGGGAAAAAGCAGAGGCCTACAGTCTTAATGGCTATCTGTATGGTGCAAACTGTAAAGTAGGAACAAAAGTCATTGCAAGTTTGTCGGAATGTGACGGAGTGCTGTCAGCAAACGTATACAATTACGACAGGGAGGCAGAAATCGTTGTTCTGCTGGCAGTTTTTTTCGGACTGATGTGGCTGGTAGGTGGAAAGAAAGGATTTAATTCCATACTGGCTTTGCTCTTTACCTTCGTCACGGTCATTATGATGTACATTCCACTGATGTATATCGGAATATCACCGTTTATCGCTGCTACGGTATCCGTTGTTATCATCACACTGGTAACCTTTATGCTGATTGCGGATTTTCAGATGAAATCCATCGGAGCAATGCTTGGCACGATATTTGGTGTCATTGTATCCGGATTGATAGCGTTGGCTTTCGGACATTTTAGTCATGTCACCGGATATAATGTAGATGATATTGAAAATTTGATCTATGTGGGACAAAATTCTAAACTGGATATCAGTGGTATGCTGTTTTCCGGAATCCTGATCGCATCTCTGGGAGCCGTCATGGATGTGGCAATGTCCGTGTCCACCTCTTTACATGAGATTAAAGAGCAGCGACCGGAAATTACGGCAAAAGAAATTTTCAAATCTGGTATCAATATCGGACGGGATATGATCGGAACGATGTCAAATACCCTGATTCTGGCTTATGTGGGCGGCAGCCTTGGACTGGTCATGATCATTTATGCGTATTCTTACCAGATACATCAGATAATGAATATGTACTCTATTGCTATTGAAATAATGCGTGGAGTTGCAGGAACTATTGGAATAATACTTACAGTTCCGATCACTTCCCTGATCATGTCTGTATTGCTGCCCAGAGAAAAGAAATCCGTTCTGAAAAAACAATAAAGCGCGGAATGTAAATAAAATGTAAAAATTTTACAAACACTTTACATTTGAATCTCCTGAATTTTACATACATCCATTACAGTGGTAACTGTTAAATGATATTATTACTTAATGACAGTTCACCCGCGCCATTCGCGCAAATGAATTGTATGGAAAATTCAGGAGGTTTCTATTTATGGATATATTTGCGATTTTATCGTTGATTGGCGGCCTGGCCCTGTTTTTATATGGAATGAATGTTATGGGGGACGGTCTGACCAAGGTTTCCGGTGGTAAGCTGGAAAAGATTCTGGAAAAACTCACATCAAATCCAATCAAAGCGGTATTGCTTGGTGCCGGTGTTACAGCCGTGATCCAGTCATCTTCCGCAACGACGGTTATGGTAGTTGGTTTTGTAAATTCCGGTATCATGAAACTGTCTCAGGCAGTCGGAATTATCATGGGTGCCAATGTAGGTACTACAATTACATCATGGATTTTAAGTCTTTCCGGTATTGAGAGCAGCAGCTTTTTTATCCAGATGCTTAAGCCGACATCATTTTCTCCGATTCTGGCAATCATCGGTTTGCTTTTGATGATGTCATCCAAAAATGACAAGCACAAAGATGTGGGAAGCATTTTACTTGGTTTTGCAGTTTTGATGTTTGGAATGGATGCCATGAGTGCTGCGGTAGAGCCACTCAAAGACGTTCCGGAGTTCACGCATCTGCTTACAATGTTTACGAATCCGCTGCTTGGTATGCTTGCAGGTTTGATCCTGACGGCGATCATTCAGAGTTCTTCTGCATCGGTCGGTATCCTGCAGGCATTATGTACTACCGGAGCGGTAAGTTTTGGATGCGCGATACCAATTATTATGGGACAGAACATTGGTACTTGTGTGACGGCAATCATTTCATCTTTCGGAGCATCTAAAAATGCAAAACGAACCGCGTTAGTTCATTTGTATTTTAATATTATAGGTACGGCATTGTTTATGATCGTATTTTATGCAATCAATGCGTTTGTTCATTTTGATTTTCTTGGAGATGCAGCGACACCGGCAGGAATCGCCGTTGTCCACAGTATCTTCAACATAGCAGCAACCATTGTATTGCTTCCATTTGCAAAAGTACTGGAAAAACTGGCTTATATGTCCATTAAAGAAGATCATACAGAGCGCAGACATGTTGTGCAGGAATCTGAGGAAGAACTGAAAAAGCTGGATGTGCGTTTCCTGGAGCAGCCGGGACTGGCCATCAGCCACTGTATGGAAGCCACTGCTTATATGGCGCATATGAGTGAGGCAGCACTGAATGATGCACTTGACCTGATGGATCAGTACGATGAGGAAAAAGCAGCGAATGTGGAAAAGATGGAAAATAGAATCGATCATTTTGAGGATAAGATAGGTTCTTATGTCATCCAGATCACAAACCGCAATATGCTGGAAAACGACAGTGCGAAAATGTCCATTGTTCTGCATAGTATCAATGATCTTGAGCGAATTTCTGATCACGCCGTGAACTTAAAGGAAAGCGCGCAGGAGATGAAGGAGAAAGGTCTGAAAATGTCCTTTGAGGGAAGTTCCGAGATCATGTATCTGCGCAAAGCCGTAACAGATCTGGTAAATATGACAGTTCAGGCATTAAGCCATAATGATAAAGAACTGGCAAAAGAGATCGAGCCGTTGGAGGAGGTTATTGATGACCTCAGCGATGAACTGAAACGGCGTCATGTTATCCGATTGAAAGAGGGCAAATGTACCATTGAAATGGGATTTGTGCTGACGGATATGACAACAAGTCTGGAGCGTATTGCAGATCATTGTTCCAATATCGGTGTAAGTATTCTGGAGAGCAGTGAGGAGGATATGGGACGTCATGCGTACCTGCATTCTGTGAAAAAAGAGGATACCGAGAATTTCCAGGATCGGTATGAACATTATCGGGAAATATATTTTTTTGAGTAATTGTGTGGTTTAAAATTTAGGTAGTGAAGGCGCCAGCCATCAATCTTACCGCTGCAGCTAATAATCGCTTGCGAGGAAAGATTGCATGACTGGCGCCATTTACGTTGCTGTTAAAACCGTGATGTTTGCCATTAGGTTATGACGTGCTGATTTCTTTACCGCAGATTTTATAAAGAAAAAATCGCGTTCGCAAGTTCTTCCGGTGTTGACACAATCTGTGTTGCTCCATTTTCTTTTAGAAATTCTGTGGATTTAAATCCCCAGTTTACACTGATGCATGGAATTCCGGCATTTGCAGCGGTCTGAATATCCACTTCAGAATCACCAATGTAAATACAATTTTCCGGTTTTGCATTTAATTCACGCATTGCCTGAAACACGGTATCCGGAGCTGGTTTTTTATGAATAGAAGGTGACTCACCGATAGCAACTTCTATTTCATCCGCAAAAAAATCTTTGCAAAGTCCCTTTACAGCCGCATCAAATTTGTTGGAAACGATAGCCAGTTTATAGCCACGGTTTTTCAGGATATGAAGCATATCAATAACTCCATCGTATGGTTTCGTGTTATCCATCATATGTTCTTTGTAATGCACTGGAAAATCCTTCATGCAAGCCTCATAATTTGGATTATTACGTCCGTCTGGCAATGCTTTTTCCATCAGTACATAAATGCCGTTACCGACTTTTTCTCTGATTTCTTCGCATGTATAAACAGGACCGCCATATTTTTTCATGCAGTAATTCACACTGTTGGTCAGATCCTGTAATGTATTCAATAATGTTCCATCGAGGTCAAATATCGCTGTGTTTCGTGTAGACATTTTAAGTTCCTCCTGAGTTATTTAAACGGTATTAAAAAGCGAATCACATGGGTTCTCTTAAGTTCGTCTGTCATTCTAGCAGAAAACGGATATTTCGTCAAAATAATATTGACTATAAAAATAAGCTGATTGACGTGGAGAAAAAAATATGATAATCTAATAACGAAAAACAATATTATATGTATTGTTGCATATACTGATTTTAATTCTGTTGCCTACGGGCAGAGAATTATTTGGCAATTGGCTGATGAAGTTTGTGTGAGTGATACCAAATGCAAATGGAGGTCTTCGCGTTGGTTTAGACGTTGAGCCAGCAGTATCTTACTCATCTGAGGAAAAAGAAAAAATGTCTATAAATGTCTTCTGGTTTTGCTGGAAGACATTTATTATTTTATGGGGGATAAAACTTGAACTTACATGGAGCAGGCATTTAGGTGGACGAATGAGGAAAAAAGGTATATTTTAGAGTTGATGGAAATTCAGAAAAAGAATTTTTTACCGGAAGATATAAAAGTGTTACTTAATGTATATCGACAAAAACACAGTTTAGAGGAACAATAAACATGCAGATTTTATGGATACGTCATGGTCAGACGCAAGGCAATGTCGAGCGGCGTTATGTCGGCAGAACGGATGAAGAGCTGACCTTGGATTCGAGAGAAAAATTGAAAATGCGAAAACAGCAGGGCATTGGTTTTGCACCGGAGGTGGTGTATGTCAGTCCGATGATTCGCTGTCGGGAAACGGCAGATCTTTTGTTCCCGGAACAGAAAAAAGTGCCATGGGACGGATTGCAGGAAACGGATTTTGGAGATTTTGAATATAAAAATTATGAAGAATTGAAGGATGATCCGGTGTATCAGGCATGGATTGACAGTAATGGTCAGATGCTGATTCCGCATGGTGAGAGCGGCGCGGATTTTCGCGCCCGGTGCTGCGAAGCATATGAAAAATGCATCGCTGAGGCGAGAGAAAAAGACCTGGAGAAGATTGCAATTGTGTGCCATGGTGGTACAATTATGTCTGTTATGGAGCGTTATGGACTGCCGAAAAAATCTTTTTATGAGTGGCAGGTAGGAAATGGCTGCGGGATTTTGACGGAAATGACAGAAGAAGGGGGAAACGGATATGGTATTCGGGAAATTAGTAAGTGGGAGTGAAAAAAATGAACAGATGCAGCAGATCACAGACATTCGCAATGCGGTGTTAGGTCAGGAACTGCAGCTTCCGATAAAGGAAGAACCGGATGCATTTTGCATGTATGCACTGGCGTATGAAGGGGAAACAGCAGTTGCAACCGGCGGGATTTCTTTTGATGGAGCATCCTATCAGATGAAGGAAGTGGCTGTATTGCCGGAGTTTCGCAGAAAAAAATATGGTGATTTTATTGTGCGTCTGCTGATCGATAAAGCGATGATGTCAGGAGCACAGATGATCAATGCGGATGTACTGCAGGAAGCGGTACCGCTTTTTGAGACAGTTGGATTTACAGCAAGTGGTGCGTTGTATGAAAAGGACGGAAAGCAATGGCTTCCGATGCAGCTTCAGGCAGAAAGCATTCACAAGTGCTGTAATTGTGGGCACTAAAAAGCACAAAAAATGTATTTTGGAGGGATTTAGAAAGCAGGTGCTTAGTCAGGAATGACACAGAATGGAGATTTTTCAAAGGGAAGTATTATAAAAATTTTACTGCGTCTGGCGATTCCAATGACGCTGGCGCAGCTTATGAACGTTCTTTATAACGTGGTGGACCGTATGTTTATCGGGCGGATCGGTGGAGATTCCATGGATGCGTTGACGGGCGTTGGTGTGTGTTTGCCGATGATCACGATTGTTATTGCGTTTGCAAATCTGGTGGGAATGGGCGGTGCGCCGCTGTTTTCCATTGAGCGTGGAAAGAAGAATGAACGGGAAGCAGAATATATTCTTGGAAACTGCGTGGTTCTGTTTTTGATTTTCGCAGTAGTACTGACAGTGGCAGGACTGATTTTCAAGCGACCATTGCTGATGCTTCTGGGAGCCAGTGAGGTCACGCTGCCTTACGCGGAACAGTACATAACGATTTATCTGCTTGGAACGATTTTTGTTATGTTCGGTCTGGGACTGAATAACTTTATCAATGCACAGGGCTTTGCAAAAATTGGCATGTGTACAACCGTGATCGGTGCGGCTTTGAATATTGCGCTGGATCCGATTTTTATTTTTGTGTTGAATATGGGTGTGCGTGGGGCGGCGATCGCAACGGTAATCTCACAGGCGGCAGCGGCCGTGTGGACGGTGCGTTTCCTGACTGGAAAAAAAGCGTTGATCCGAATTCAGAGACGTTCTATGCAGTTACAGGGACAGCGCGTGAAGAAAATTATGGGACTTGGTTTGGCTGGATTTACCATGTCGGTCACAAACTCAACGGTACAGATGGTGTGCAACGCGACGCTGCAGACTCACGGCGGAGATGTGTATGTCGGCATTATGACGATCATCAATTCTGTGCGGGAGATTATTTCTCTGCCGGTGCAGGGATTTACCAGCGCCAGTCAGCCGGTGCTTGGCTATAACTACGGTGCAAAGGAATATGAGCGTGTGAAAAAGACGATTCGGACCATGGCGGGAGTTACGATTGTGTATACACTGGCGGTCTGGGGACTGGTTTCTGCAATTCCGGGAGTTTTTATCCGGATGTTTGGCGGAAATGGTAACACACTGACACTTGGAATCTCAGCAATGCATCTGTATTTCTTCGGATTTTTCTTCATGTCGTTTCAGTTTTGCGGACAGTCAACGTTTACGGCACTTGGAAAGGCAAGACATGCGATGTTTTTCTCAATTTTTAGAAAGATTATTATCGTGGTGCCACTGACATTGATCCTGCCGCATTTGTTTGGTTTGGGTGTACATGGGGTGTTTATTGCGGAGCCGATTTCCAATGCAATCGGTGGTCTGGCATGCTTTATCACAATGATTATGACTGTTTACCGGAAACTCGGCAAAGAAAATTAAGTTGAAAAACACATGTGATAATGAAAATAACAGATCGGTTTTCTATGAAATTCTATAGAAATCATTTGTTCCGAATTATACAAAAAGGAATCCGAAAGACACATAAAAGGGCAAGCTTTTTTACATTAAAAACGGTATGATGATGTAGAAAAGTAGTTCATAATATATAAAAAACGGTAAAGAATGTTTCACAGGCCTGACGCTTGTTTTTCCGAGCAGCAATATAATGAGGAGGTATTGCCGCAGTATGGGAGCGACGGTATGTCTTTGAAATGGGGTTCAAAGGCGCGGTCAGTCCGGTACAGGAAAGATAAGACATTTTTATGAGCGACAGATGCGTAGTCAGCAGGGCAGAAACAGGTCAGAAAAATATATTTGAACGATAGCGGAAAATCGAAGGAAAAACAGTGGCATCCGGAACAGAAAAGATTCCGGATCAGGCATCGTATGCGGGGGCAGGAGAATGGTTTGGACAGTTTCAAGTCGAACGGATGTTGCTGGTGTTCCTTTGGTGAAAGTTACATATGCTCTTTTCCATTTTTAACAAATGATTATATAATGCGAAATTCCCATGCTGTATCGTGTGGGGATTTTGCATTTATAATCGAAAAAGTTTATCTCAGTCGAGATGACTCCCACTTCTGTAAGGGCGAGTAATAACAAGTCTTTCTCAGTGGGAGTACAATCTTCGACTGAGATAAACGCTCCGCGAGGATGTGCAGTGATTCTGAGAAGAATATGTCAGCTTACGCTGACCAGAATCACGCACCAAGTCTCACGTGCGTTCGACTTGAACGAGTGAAAAATATCAGCTTTGGTTTTGGGGGAAATCAGGGCTGATATTTTTTTACTCGAAAATATTAAAGAAAACATTAAAAATGCCGGATAGAAATAATAATAAACGTTGAAAAAACATTAGATTACATATATAATTTAAATATGTTTATGTGTCACAAACGATACAAAGATGTGAAGCAATTCTGGGAAATATGTCGGTTGGCGTTGAACAGAAATGTGTGGCAGGGTTCACGGGAGTTTGATGTGAATGTTTTGCAGATGTGACGGGAGCAAAAGAAGAAAGGGGAAAGAGCATGAAATTACGATGGAAAAAATGTGTTGCATTGATGGGTGCGTTGTGCATGACAGTGAGTAGTGTACCGACTTATGCAGCAGCAGTACCGCAGAATGATGCAAATGCGGAAATTGCAGTGCAAAGTGAGGATGAAGCGGAAAGTAAGATGCCGTTTCATGTGACAGGATTGTCATTGAGTTCAGATACGGAAGGGTTTAATAAGGATGAGATTACGACACCGCAGAATTTTAAGGTGAAGTTGAATTTTGGCTGTGACGAGACAATTTATATTGGATCTATAGAGTTACAGTATCGGTGTGGTGACATTATAAAAACTTTTAAATATGAAACTATGCGGGAACAACTGGAAAAAGGCAATCAAAATGTAGTTATTCCAGCGAGTGTATCTGATAATAGTACGGAAGGAACATATACATTACAAAAAATTTCATTTTCTGCAATGGGAATGTTAGAGAATACATATAGCGTATATAGCTATGTATATGATAAACAACAAGATAAATTTGTAGCGAATACAGATAAGAATGCTACTTTTGCTTATGATAACAAAGCAGATTTTACTATTATAAAATCAAATCAGACAGTACAAAGAAAAAATTATTTACAGGATATGTGGCTTGATGTTGACACAAGAGAAAATATTCCCGTACCAGCCAGTTTTGATTTGAAATTAAAAATAGGAGAAGCAGAAAATGTAGGTGGTATTTGGGTTACATATATTAATCCTAAGAAGAATGATATGCAGCAGGGTTATTCTGTGAATTTTGCATATCATGAATCTGATGGAAAAACGGAAAATGGCATATATACAATTCCGATTGAATTTAATAAATATACAAGTTCTGCACAGTATAAATTACAGACAATCGTTATAGAGGACGGAGCTCATGATTCATATAAATACATTAGATATGAAATGGATGCAGATGGTAATTTAATTGCAGATGATGAAGTGACGGGAGAAACATATCTGGTTGAATGCAATGGAAAAGTAGATTTTTCTCTTGCTGGATCAGAGAATGTAGAATTACCAATGCTGGTTGAAAAAGTAGAGTGGGTTGATGCTGATCAGGTTAAAAATATTGAAACTCCTGCTGAAATAGTTGCTCGTATTTGGATGAAGAATGTGGAACCAGCAAGTGAAGGAGATATAGTTTTAGAATATAAGATTAATGAAAAACCATATTCGTTAGGAATAGAAATAGACGAAGATGGATGGAAAAATATTGTAAGTAAGGGCTATATTGACGTCCCGATAAAATTGACAGAATTTGATGAAATAGGAGACTATACCTTTAATTCGATGATGATTGTCGGAAAAGAAGGGTCAGTAGGATATGGTGTTAATGATGGTAAATTACAAGCTCATTGGGGAATTCAGGGGTTATATAATAGTGAATATTCTATTTCATATAATAATGAATTAGATTTTACTGTAGAAAAATCAGCTTATAGTGATAAGATTCCGACAATGATTCATAGCATCAGTTTAACAGGAATCGATGATAAAAATGATATTGAAGCGCCAGCAAAATTTTTCGCCAATATGTCATTGGATTATGTTTGGGAAGATGGTATAAAATCTGCTAAGTTCAAATACATCAATAGTACAACGGGAACTTCGTATGAATTTAAAGTAAATAATCTGAATGCAGATAATGGAAAAAATATCCAAATTCCTATCGATTTAAGTACTTCGATAGAAGAGGGAGAGTACAAGTTAACACAAATTATAGTACGCGGAATGGATGAAGAGAGTGAGTATCGGCAGTTTGATTATAATGAAGGTGAAGAATCTGGAAAATTTGTAACTGTAGATATGAATTTAAACTGCAGACAGCAAGTGTATCCATATGATGGAGAATGTGATTTTAAGATTACAAAGGTCAATGATGTTAAAGAAATGGCAGACTACACA
Organism: uncultured Eubacterium sp.; assembly: GCF_934295145.1. Lineage (GTDB taxonomy): Bacteria > Bacillota > Clostridia > Lachnospirales > Lachnospiraceae > Eubacterium_I. The sequence continues at coordinate 26,263 of NZ_CAKRAS010000020.1, forward strand.
AAGGTAGATGCAGCCCTCAAGACAATCCCATCAGACAAAGACCTGAAGAACCTTTATACAGAAGAATCTGTAAAAGCAGTAACAACTGCAAAGAATGCGGTAGTAAGAGACCTTGATGCACCAGAGCAGACAAAAGTAGACAAGATGGCAAAAGACATTGAGGATGCCGTAGCAGCACTGAAGTATAAAGATGCAGATTATAGCAAAGTAGATGCAGCGCTTGAAACGATTCCAACTGATTTAAGTATTTACACAGAAGAATCTGTAAAAACGGTAACAGCCGCAAAGAAGGCAGTAGTAAGGGGCTACGATATCACAAAACAGTCTGATGTAGATGATATGGCGAAAGCTATCGAAGAAGCAGTTAAGGGCTTAGAAAAGAAACCAGTAGAACCTGTGAAAAAAGCAGACTACACAAAGGTAGATGCAGCCCTTAAGACAATCCCATCAGACAAAGACCTGAAGGATCTTTATACAGAAGAATCTGTAAAAGCAGTGACAGCTGCAAAAGATGCAGTAGTAAGAGATCTTGATGCAACAGAGCAGACCAAAGTAGACAAGATGGCAACCACCATCGAAAAAGCAGTCAAAGGACTGAAGTATAAAGTTGCAGACTATAGCAAAGTAGAAGCTGCATTAAAGACAATTCCGTCCGATTTAAGTTTTTATACAGATGCAAGTGTACGTATTTTAGTGGAAGCACAGAATGCAGTGATTTCAGACCTCGATATTACACATCAGAGCGAAGTTGATGCGATGGCAAAAGCAATCACAGACGCAGTAGCAAATCTGGAAATGAAACCGGGTAAACTTGCAGACAAACCGGACAACGATGGTAACTGGTATTATCGTGTGGATGGTAAAATCGCAATAAATGTTACAACGGTAGCAAAGAACCAGAACGGCTGGTGGTACGTGAAAAATGGTAAAGTAGATTTCTCTGCAAATACGGTTGCTGCAAATGAGAACGGCATGTGGCTCATCCGTGGCGGTAAAGTAGACTTTTCGGCAGACACCGTAGCGAAAAATGAAGAAGGCTGGTGGCTGATCCGGGGAGGAAAGGTACAGACAGGCATTACAACGGTAGCAAAGAATGAAAACGGCTGGTGGTACATCGGCAAAGACGGTAAAGTAGATTTCTCTGCAAATACCGTTGCCAAAAATGAGAATGGCTGGTGGAAGATTGAAAACGGTAAGGTTAACTTCAATTACACCGGACTGGCTGACAATGAAAACGGTCGTTGGTACATCAAAAATGGAAAAGTTGATTTCAGCTATAATAATATCGCAAAATTTGGTGATACCTGGTATCTGATCCGTGGCGGAAAAGTACAGACAGGTGTTACAACCGTAGCGAAAAACCAGAATGGCTGGTGGTACATCGGCAAAGACGGTAAAGTAGATTTTGGTTACACCGGCGTAGCAAAAAATGAAAACGGCTGGTGGCGTATCGTAAACGGTAAGGTTGATTTTTCTGCAAATACCGTTGCCAAAAATGAGAACGGCTGGTGGTATATCCGCGGCGGTAAAGTTGATTTTGGTTATAACGGCGTAGCGAAAAATGAAAATGGCTGGTGGCGTATTGAAAACGGAAAAGTAAACTTTGGATTTAACGGTATCGCAAGCAATAGCAATGGCTGGTGGTACATTCGTGACGGTAAGGTTGATTTTTCCTATAATGGAACACTTCATATGCGTGACAGCAATAAGACACTCACCATTAAAAACGGAAAAGTGCTTATGTAATCACAGGTAATAGGTAAAAATCTCCCGGCTTCCAGATGGAAGTCGGGAGATTTTACTTGTTCCGAATTGTATAAAAAGTTGTGGAAAAGGAAGTGAAAATGGCAAGCATTAAAACATCAAAAGGCATATAATAAAACTTGTAAAGTAGTTCGGATATACAGATATGTGAGCCAGAGGCGGTAATGAGGAAACGTTTTTGGTGGGATAGACAAAGGACATGTATGTTAAAGATGGGGATTAACACACATGCTTTTCGTACTTCATAGAAAGTGTCAGAGCGGAAAAAAGGAAACTTTTGATGAAAAGTGAAACAACCGGTCGAAAAAAGGTATTGATATATTTGAACTATAAATTATGGCAAAGGTAAGGCAGTTGTACCTGCGAATTGAAAAATTAGTATGACTTGTGTTAGACGCGGGGAACATGAAACAGAGGAAAAGAAAACAGATGCACCTGTCTGGCCATTGCTCTTTAGGAAAAAGCTCCTTTTCCATTTTTTTATGATTATATAATGTAGAATTCCCATACCATCTGGCATGGGAATTTTACGCTTTATATATAAATGATGCAGAGATTCACTGCATCATGCAACAAAGGTGATTATGGGGATCATACGAGGAGGAAAATAGTATGAGAAAGAAGCTTGTAGTTCGGATGCTCTGCCTTGCAATGGCAACATCAATGATCGGAACAATGGTTCCGACAAGCCTGTATCCAGTTATTGCCAATGCAGCGGAATCAGATCAGAACGCAGCAGATGATCAGGTTGCTGTACAGGCATTGGAAGATGGCATAATTGACAGCTGGACACTGGAAAATAAGGTTGGGGAGGATGCCGTTTGTACCGTAGAAAATGGCTGGCTGCATCTGCAGTCCGGTACCGGAAACGGAAATAACCCGGGTACAAATCCGGCAATGTTTGTAAATCCAAATACATTTGATTTTTCAAAAGCTGGTTATTTTGATTTTACGATCAAACCGGGAAGCAATGATACAAGCAACAACCGCTTTGGTGTATATCTTGGATACAATAAAGACACGGTTGGTATGATGATCGGTTTTGATGCCGGCGGATGGTTCTGGCAGAAATATGGTGCATCAGGAAATCCTTGGTATTCCGGAAACAGAGTGGGTAGCCCGGCAGCCGACACAGAGACAAAAGTTCATATTGAATGGACAGCGGACAAAAAAGTAACTGTAAAAATTGGTGATACCGTTGCATTTGAAAATGAAGACTTCAGTGGAATCACAGGACTTGGAAACAAGATTGCCTTTAAGGCAGGAAGTTATGGTGGAAATGTAACAAACGTATTATTAAAAGATATCCATTATACCGGACAGAAAGAAGCCGTTGAGGTAAAAGATTATGCGGTAACTGGAAAAGTCGTAGACGCAGAAGGAAAAGGCATTGCAAATGCAAGCGTATCTATCAGTGGCGAGACAGTAAAGACAGATGCAAATGGTGCATATAGCTTCAGCTTAAAACCGGGCAAATACCAGATCAGTGTTTTGCGTGACGGTTACGAGAATGCAACGCAGGAAATTACCGTTGGTGAGCAGAATATCGAAGTAGCAGACATTGTACTGACACAGGTAGCTCAGATGGAGACAGAGACACTTTCTACAGCCGATATGGATGTAGTAGTTTCCAAGACATTCCCAAGTGTTGTCAGATATGACATGAAAAAAGGTGATCTGGCTGGTAAAGTGTTCTATGGACAGAGCGAGAAGATCAATACAGTAACAATCAACGGAACAGCTGTAGAGCTGGATGATGCTGATGTAAAAGCTACTTTTGACGGTGCAAAAGCGACTTATGTAATGACAGTCAAAGGTGACAAAATTGATGCAGTGATCACATCTGAGCTGGTTGCTGAAGGTAATACACTGGAATTTAACATTACAGATATCAAGAATAATCTGGAGGACACAGTAGATGGAAATCCGATCCAGACAATCGAGATTCCAAACCAGAGTCTTGTTTCTGTAAGAAGTTCACAGAATGGTGCTAACTTCAAAGGTGCTTCTATGTCTTCTAATACCAAGATCAGTGGTGACTACTATCTGGAGATTAAAGACAATACAACACACAACAGAGATTATGCATATGGATTTGTATCCAATGATGAGATGAGTGCCGGTCTGTGGAGTAACTCCGAGCATGACGGATATGCAGCAGCAACTACAGTATCTGGTGGTTCCAGAAACACACGTGTTCAGGCAACTACGCAGAAAAAACAGGATTATGTATCTCTGGGACTGAGCAGTTGTGCATGGTATTATCATCGTGTGGTAACAGATTCACACAACAGATCTTATATGGTAAAAGAGACAGAAATGCCTCGTACAAAAGTAATTATTGCAGGTGATATGAATGAGGATGCACAGATTGACTGGCAGGATGGTGCAGTAGCATACCGTTCTATCATGAACAACCCATATAAGAGTGAAGAAGTTCCGGAGCTGGTAGCATACCGTATCGCCATGAACTTTGGTGGACAGGCACAGAACCCGTTCCTGACAACTCTTGATAATGTAAAGAAAGTAGCATTACATACAGATGGCCTTGGACAGTCCGTACTGTTAAAAGGTTATGCAAATGAAGGTCATGACTCCGCACATCCGGATTATGCTGATATCGGTAAACGTATCGGTGGTGCTGATGACATGAATACTCTGATGACAGAGGGTGCTAAATACGGTGCAAGATTCGGTATCCATGTAAATGCCGGCGAGATGTATCCGGAAGCAAAAGCGTTCAAAGATGACAATGTTCGTCGTGACACAGCAGGTAACCTCCGCTATGGATGGAACTGGCTGGATCAGGCAGTTGGTCTTGACAGTATCTATGATATGGCAACAGGTGAGCGTGAAGGACGTTTTGATGACCTCGAGAAACTGGTAGGAACAAACCTTGATTTCGTATATGTAGATATCTGGGGAAATAATACCGGAAGTAATGATGATGACTCCTGGCAGACACGTAAACTGTCAAAAGAGATCAACAGCAATGGATGGCGTATGGCAAATGAGTGGGGTGTAGCAAATGAGTATGATGCAACATTCCAGCACTGGGCAGCGGACTTAACTTATGGTGGAGCAAACCAGAAAGGTCAGAACAGTGAGGTTATGCGTTTCCTTCGTAACCATCAGAAAGATTCCTGGGTTGCTGATTATCCTTCTTACGGCGGAGCTGCAATGATGCCTCTGCTTGGCGGTTACAACATGAAAGACTTCGAAGGATGGCAGGGACGTAACGATTATGATACATATATCACAAACCTGTTCACACATGATGTAACAACCAAATTTATCCAGCATTACAAAGTAATCAAATGGGTAGATGGAGATCCGGTAAATGCAGGCGGAGCTACAAACTGGACACCGGATATGGAAATCACATTGAAAGATGATGATGGAAATAAACTGGTACTGAAAAGAGGTTCTAACGATCCATCTGATGCTGCTTACAGAGAGAGAACCATGACATTAAACGGAAAAGTTGTTGCACAGGGTGCACCTTCTGTTGGTGATCGTCGTGATTCTGATATTCAGGCAGGTAACAAACGTGGTACAGAGAGCTATCTGATTCCGTGGAACTGGGATGCTGAGACTGGTAAGAAAGTAGCATCTGCTGATGAGAAGATGTATCACTGGAATACACAGGGCGGCACAACTACATGGGATGTTCCGGACAGCTGGGCTGGATTAAAGAATGTTAAAGTATACCGTCTGACCGATGAAGGTAAGACAGATGAGCAGACTGTTGATATCGTAAATGGACAGTTGACACTTACAGCAGAAGCTGAGGTACCTTATGTTGTATGCAAAGGTGAGAAAGGCAATATCGCTGTAACATGGAGCCAGGGAATGCATATCGTAGATGCCGGATTTAACGGTGGAGCAGCTTCTCTTGCTACAAATTGGACAAAAGTTGGTGATGGAACAGCTGAGATCGCTAAGAGTCAGTACAGCAATCCGATGCTGAAACTGAGCGGTGATGTAGCTATGACACAGGAACTGACAGATCTGAAACCAGGTCAGCAGTACGCAGTACTCGTAGGTGTGGACAACAGAAGTGATTGTAAAGCATCTATGACCGTAAAAAGCGGAGATGAAGTTCTGGCAACAAATTATACAGAGCGTTCTATCGCAAAGAACTTTGTAAAAGCATATACACACAGCAATTCCAGTGCAACCGTTGACGGAAGCAGCTATTTCCAGAATATGTATGTATACTTTACAGCACCAAAGAGCGGAAAAGTAACCGTAACACTTGCAAAAACAGCTGGCGAAGGAGAGGCTTACTTTGATGATGTTCGTGTTGTAGAGAATGATGCAAATTATATTACAACAGATAAAGACGGCAAATTCGTTAGATTCGAGCAGGATTTCGAGAATAATGTACAGGGAATTTACCCATTCGTTATCAGCGGAATTGAAGGCGTAGAAGATAACAGAATCCATCTGTCTGAGCTTCATGGACCATATACCCAGGCAGGCTGGGATGTGAAGAAGATGGATGATGTTCTGGACGGAAACTGGTCAGTTAAGATCAATGGTCTGACTCAGAGACAGACGCTTGCATACCAGACAATTCCTCAGAACTTCCGTTTCGAGCCAGGTGTAAAATATCGTGTAAGCTTTGATTACCAGGCAGGTAGTGATGGAACATACGGCGTTGTTGTAGGCAGCGGCGAGTTCTCAGAAGCAACAGAAGTCGATACACTGAACAAACACATGGGCAAAAACAAAGACGGACATTATGTCTGTGAGATCACAGGTGACCTTTCCGGACAGACATGGTTTGGTATTTACTCAACAGGTAAAGCACCAGATCTGCAGGGATCCCAGGGAAGCGCACAGAACTTCGGCGGATATAAAGAGCTTGTTCTTGATAACCTTGTAATTGAGCGTGTAGATGAGAAAATTACAGCAAAATCCTTAAAGAAACTGATTGAAAAAGCAACAGATCTGGATGAAGAGAAATATGCAGAGGCTGATTGGAAGACACTGTCAGAAGCAATTGACGATGCAAATGTTGCATTAAACAGAGACAACACTTCTTCCGAAGAAATCGAAGCATGCTATCGTCATTTGAATGCAGTATTAGAGTATCTGTCAACTCGTGAGGTTACTGTAAATGCAGGTGAAGAATTTGACATTCCGGTTGCAGGCGTAAAAGTAACAGCAGGAAGCCAGGACAATGGTACACACTATGGTTCTAACTTCGGTAATCCGGCATATGCAATTGACGGTGATACCAATACGCACTGGATGACAGACTTTGATGGATTTAGCTCCGCAATCAAAAACAGAGAATGCTGGATTGATTTCGAATTCCCGGAGGCACATACAGTAGACGGACTTCGTTATTTACCGGGACCGAATATGGGCGGATACCTTACAACAATCACAAAATTCGAGCTTTCTGTAAAAACAGCTGGTTCTGATGAGTATCAGTTAGTTCAGAAAGGAGAATGGGAGAACTCCGCCGGATGGAAGATCACAGAGTTTGAGCCGGTAGAGAATGTAACAAACGTAAGATTACTTGCAACAGAAGCAAAATCTACCAACTGGTGGGCGGTTGCATCTGAGATCCGCGTTATGAGTAAAGTAGAAAACGGAAATACCGGTGGTGGCGATGAAAACACAATCGATAAATCCAGTCTGGAAACACAGATTGCAACCGCAAACAAACTGCTCTCCAGAGAGAAACAGTATTCTGCAAAATCCTGGAAGACATTTGCAGCAAAACTGAAAGCAGCAGAAGATGTTATGGCAAATGCCGATGCGACTCAGTATGAGGTAAAACTGGCTCTTGCAAATCTGAAAGACGCTATGAGCGGATTACAGATGAAGGATGGTCTGGCAGATGTGAAAAATGAGGATGGCAACTGGTACTACTACAAGAATGGCAAGATTGCAACTGATGTAACAACCGTAGCAAAGAACGTAAATGGCTGGTTCTATGTAAAAGACGGTAAAGTTGATTTCAAAGCAAATACCGTAGCAAAGAATGAAAACGGCTGGTGGAAGATCACAGACGGCAGAGTTGATTTCAAAGCAAACACCGTAGCAAAGAATGAGAACGGCTGGTGGTACATCCGTGGCGGTAAAGTAGACTTCGGCTACACAGGAATTGCCAAGAACGAAAATGGCTGGTGGCGTATTGTTAACGGTAAAGTTGATTTCAACTGCAACAGTGTTGAGAAAAACGAAAATGGCTGGTGGTACATCCGCGGCGGTAAAGTAGATTTCTCCTACACAGGTGTAGCTAAGAACAAAAATGGCTGGTGGAGAATCGTCAATGGTAAGGTTGATTTCAACTGCAACAGCATTGAGAAAAACGAGAATGGCTGGTGGTACATCCGCAATGGTAAAGTAGACTTCTCTTACACAGGTGTAGCTAAGAACCAGAACGGCTGGTGGAGAGTTGAAAACGGTAAAGTAAACTTCAACTATAATGGAATCGCTAAAAATGAAAATGGCTGGTGGTACATCCGTAATGGTAAAGTAGACTTCTCATACAATGGCGGAACATACAACGTTGTGAACGGTAAAGTTCAGAAATAATAATTTCATAATGACTCCCAAGGTATGACAAAAAAAGAAGCGGCTTTCGAAAGAGAGCCGCTTCTGCTGTGTGTGAATAAAATTATTGCAGACCATATGTAGCGTTGCTAAAAATATTTGATCATAGCTTTTATTGTGTTAGTTGTAATAATTTTTGATATAAGATTTACGATAGCTGGAAGGAGATTCCCCAATGACCGTCATAAACAGTTTGGAATAATGCTGGGAATCTTTCAGACCGACTAATTGCGCAATTTCTGTCAGTGATTTATCCGTATCCTGCATCAGATCAATGGATTTATTGATCCGGTAGATATTGATGTAGTTGGACAGGGTGACTGTCATATATTTCTTGAACAGGCTGCTCAAATAACGGACGGAGATATGAAGCTCTTTGGCGATATCTTCCTGAAGAATTTTGTGCATGTAATTTTCATGGATGTAATCCAGTGTGTATGCCACATAACTGTTTTGCAGGTTTGGATCGGTAAAATCATGGTTTGGCTGCTTTTTATCCAAAATATGAAGCATGATGCTCATAATGGATATGTTGATATTTGCGGCAGTAAATAAACTGTTTGCGGAAGAGCGCAGCGAAATGATTTTATTTACACAGTCATCCAGCACCTGATCAGATTTCTGACGATAGTAGGTCTGACAGTGGAAATGGATCGCATGCATCATACCGATGGGATAAATGCCGTCATCACTCAGGATAATTTTTGCAAATGTATCCGGTCGGAAATGAATCTGCTGATATTCGCAGTCACCACTGTCATCCACGCGGAACGAATGGATGACATTTGGCAGGATCATAATGAAATCGCCTTCCGCACAATGGATGGATTCAGAAGCAATATCCATATGGCAGCTTCCGGAAACGATCCGATAAATTTCGATTGTTGTATGAATGTGAAAACCAAACTGATAGCCGGCTTTCTGCTTTTGAATAAGTGCGCCTGTCAGAACGTCATTTGACAAAGACAGTGCCAACTGTTCCCGTGTATTTTGATTTGCCATAGTATCGCTCCTTATATCATTGCGTTATTACGATTTGTTGTGCCCCTATTATAGCAGAACTTGTAAAAAAGAGATACTGTTTGTTATCAAAACAATTAGACAATATCTGTGTTTGAATCTGTTGAAACAGAGAAATACAGGTGAAAATCATGAGAATGCAGATGCCAATATACAAATTTTTTACACAATTCCCCAAAAAAGGCTATAAATCAGAAAGAAAAAAATCTTGCAAGATGCAAAAAGTTCGATTATAATAGTAACGTTGCAAGGGGAGAATGTAGTTTCTCCGTTTTTTTTATGGAATATAGATAGTATAAATTTTTAGGAGGGAAAGTTAGCATGAAAAACTTAAATCGCTGGGTATATGCGATCATCGGTGTCATCACTCTGCTTCTTGCAGGTCTGGTGTACGCGTGGTCCGTTATGTCCAAATCTATCGGTGCTTCCCGTCCGGACTGGACAGCAGCACAGTTATCTATGACATTTACCATGGTTATGGCATTTTTCTGTATCGGATGTCTGATTGCCGGTATGATGGCAAAGAAAGTCAGCCCGAAGATCTACATCATTCTTTCAGGAATTTTATTTTTAGCAGGATTTATGATCGCTTCCACAACAGGCGATTCACCGGCTACCCTGTATCTTGGATTCGGTGTTCTGTGTGGTCTTGGTGCAGGATTTGCTTATAACGCAGTTATGAGTACCATGTCTTTATGGTTCCCGGACAAACAGGGTCTGATCTCAGGTATTCTTTTGATGGGATTTGGTCTGAGCAGCTTTATCGTCGGTAAAGTATTTGCAGCTGTTACACCGTCCGATGGAACTGACAAATGGCAGGCAACCTTCCGTATTCTCGGTATCATTATCGTAATTGTAATGGTAATCTGCAGCTTCTTCTTCGTAAAACCGGAAGCTGGTTACAATCCGGGTGGTGCAGCTGCTCAGAAAAAAGCAGTCCGTGAGCCGGCTTGTGAAGTAAACACAGGAAAAATGGCAACAATGCCGACATTCTGGTTCTACTATATCTGGGCGATTCTGGTAAGTGCTGCAGGTCTTGCACTGGTTTCTCAGGCAAGTGGTATCGCAAGCCAGGTTGGAACGACTGTATCGGATGGAAACATTGCGACTGTTGTAGGTCTGATCTCTATTTTCAATGGTATCGGACGTGTAATCTTCGGTGGATTATTTGATAAAAAAGGTCACAGATTCACAATGATTCTTGATATGATCATTTTCATCGTTGCAGCTCTGATCCTTGTAGTTGCTCTGGTGAGCGGAAACTTTGCATTCATCGTGATCGGTTTTGTTGTAGGCGGACTTGCTTATGGTGGAGTTACACCGACAAACTCTGCTATCATCAGTGATTTCTTCGGACGCGAGAACTATTCTATGAACTTCTCACTGATCAATACAAACCTGCTGATCGCATCTTTTGCTTCTACTATCGCAGGTAAACTGTATGATGCAAGCGGATCTTTCATGACAACAATCTTCATGATGATCATCGTAACAGTTCTTGGTTTTGTTGTATCCTTCGGAGTACGCAGACCGAAAGCAAAATAAATATAAAATATCAGATTATAAAAAACTAAGAAAGTGGAAAAGTTCTTTTTGGGGACTGCCACTTTCTTTTTTTAAAAAAATGAGTTACAATGGGCGAAGTCAGAAAAGAATCATCTGTAATGGGTGATAGAAATGGATGAATGTAAGGAATGTGAAAGATATGAAGATAGTTTTTTTAGATGATAATTCAATTGGAACGGACATTGATCTTGGCGGGTTCGAGTCTCTGGGCGAGGTGGTTCGTTACGGAAGCAGCAAGCCGGAGGAAGTCCCGGAGCGTGTAAAGGATGCGGATGTGGTCATCATCAACAAGATGGAGATCAACGAGCAGACCATCGGAACGGCAGAAAAGTTGAAACTTGTGTGCGTGACTGCTACAGGTACCAATAATTTGGACAAGGAGTTCCTGGCAAAAAGGAATATTGCATGGCGAAATGTGGCAGGCTATTCTACAGAATGTGTGGCGCAGCATACGTTTGCACTGCTGTTTTATTTGTTGGAGAAAATACCTTACTACGACAATTATGTTAAATCAGAGAAGTATGTAAATGATTCCATGTTTACACATTTTTCAAATCATTTTCATGAGCTCAGTGGTATGACATGGGGCATCATTGGACTGGGGGCCATCGGCAAGCGTGTGGCAGATCTGGCAAAAGCCTTTGGCTGCCATGTGATCTATTATTCTACTTCCGGAAATCATACGGAGGATGGCTATGAGCGTGTGGATTTCGATACCTTGCTTGAGACGTCTGATGTCGTGTCTGTACATGCGCCGCTGACGGAGCAGACGGAACATCTGATGAATGCAGCTGCATTTTCAAAAATGAAAAACAGTGCGATTTTTATCAATGTGGGACGTGGCCCCATCGTGGTGGAAGCGGATCTGGCAGATGCACTGCAGCAGGGTGAGATCGCGGCAGCAGGCCTGGATGTACTGAGCGCGGAGCCGATGCGTGAGGACAATCCACTGCGTTGCATCAAGGACAGCGAGAAACTTGTGATCACGCCGCATATCGCATGGGCAGCGGTGGAGACGCGCAAGCGTCTGATGGACATTATTTTACAGCAGGTGAAGGAGTTCTTTTATGAAAAATAAAAAACTACTGGCGAAGCTGATTTTTGTGGTGATCCTGCTTCTGATCATCTGGTATACATTCAAGGATTCGGCAGCGGATATTGTAGAACAGCTTGGAAAAACGTCGTTGGCAGTACTGGTTGCCATTATGGCGGCAACTGTGATCTATCATTTATTTGAGGCATGGATCACCTATTCACTGGCGCGCAGATATAATCCAAAATTCAAGTTCCGGGAAGCCGTTTACTGTGCTTTTAACTGCTCTTTTTATCGTTTGTCTACACTGGGAAGTGGCTCCGGTGTGGCAGCAATCGTGTATCTTGGTAAAAAGGGCGTTGGCTATTCGGAAGCAACCGGACTTTATATGATTCAGTACATGGTGCACAAAGTCAGTGTGGCGCTGTTTAGCGGATTGTTATTTGTCCTTAATTGGAAGGTAATGTCTGTGAATTATAGAGAATATGGCGTGTATCTGGGACTTGCTTATGCGTTGACTGCGATGATCAGTATTGCATTGGTTATTTTTGCGGTATCTGCGAAATCTCATCAGTTGATCTTGTGGATCGTGCGTAAGTTTAACAAAAGTGGAAAACTGACTCCGGCACTGACAAAACTGGAGCAGAGCTGTGATATCATGGAAAAATCTACTTCAAAATTATTGAAGGATGTACCGTCACTGATTTTCATGGTGTTGAAAAATTTGGCAAAACTGTGTTTCTGGTATAGTATTCCGTTTTTAATCCTGTTTGGAACAAATGAGATTTCCCTGCTGGATTCGCTGTCGATCACATCGCTGTCTGTTATGGCGGCTGCTGTAATCCCGACACCGGCAGGAGTCGGAGCGGTGGAACTGATCATGACGAACCTTTTTGCGGTGCTGGTAGGTGTTCACAAGGCCGGTGCAATCACGGTGCTTTACCGTGTGGCAACTTTCATTTTCCCATTTGTAGTTGGCGGCGTGCTGATTGTGATTAGTAAGTTTCTACATCGGCATAAATAAGTAAAAAATTAGCTATTGCATTTGAAAAAAGTATGTGCTATCATAAGTGCAGAAAAACAAAGAAATCTTCAGGGCAGGGTGATCTGAACCGAATGTAATTCGAAGCAGAGAGTCCCGACCGGCGGTATAGCCCGCGAGCGTGAAAGCGTTGATCTGGTGATTCTGGTAAGCAGAAGATTCCAGAGCCGACAGTATAGTCTGGATGAAAGAAGAACAAGCGAAAATAACTACTTAAATGAGACCGAAAAACAAGTGTTTTAAAGTCTGTTTAACAAAAAAGATTTTCACTCCCTGAGATTTATTTCTCAGGGATTTTCTTTTACCATAAATTTTTGATCTGAAAGAAATTTTCGGAGCCGGGATGTTTGGGTTACATAAACCTGACAAAATATCAGGTTGTGAAAATGGGAATATCAGGAAACGCAAAAATTTATGGAAGCAGAAAATCCCTGGAAGATGGAAGGGAGTGTTTTTTTATGCAGGGAAAAGAAGAATACATGAGACGGGCGTTGGAGCTGGCACGAAAGGGAGAAGGTCATACATCACCGAATCCGATGGTTGGCTGCGTGGTAGTAAAGGACGGACGGATTATCAGTGAGGGGTATCATGAGAAATACGGAGAGTTTCATGCGGAGCGAAATGCACTGACGAGATGCACGGAGGACACCACAGGAGCTGACTTGTATGTGACATTGGAGCCGTGCTGTCATCAGGGAAAAACCCCACCGTGTACGGACATTATCATTGAGAAAAAAATCGCCCGTGTGTTTGTGGGAAGTATGGATTCTAATCCGCTGGTAGCAGGAAAAGGTGTACAGATCCTGCGGGATCATGGCATTTATGTAGAAACCGGAATTCTGGAAGCGGAATGCCTAAAATTAAACGAAGTATTTTATCATTACATTACGACAAAGACACCCTTTGTGGTTATGAAATATGCCATGACACTGGATGGAAAAATCGCCTGTGCGACAGGAGATTCCAAGTGGGTGACCGGCGAAACAGCCAGAGCGCAGGTGCATCGGATGCGAGGACGTTACCGGGGCATTATGGTAGGAATCGGAACGGTGCTGGCAGATGATCCGATGCTGAACTGCCGCGTGGATGGCGGTGTGGATCCGGTGCGAATCATTTGCGATTCGAACCTGCATATTCCGCTGGTGAGTCAGATTGTAAACACAGCATCGGAGATTGAGACGATCGTTGCCTGCAGTCAGGAAGCACTGGAATCGGAACGGAAGCAGGAAAAGATCAGGAAGCTGCAAGATGCAGGAATTCAACTGATCGGCACGAAAGGCGCACATGGAGTTAATCTGGTGGAACTGATGAAAAAACTTGGCGAGCAGAACATTGACAGTATTTTACTGGAAGGCGGCGGAACGTTAAATGCATCCGCGCTGGAAGATGGCATCGTAAATAAAGTATATGCTTACATTGCAGGAAAACTCATCGGTGGCATGGATGCCCGCTCTCCGGTAGAGGGAATGGGAATCGACCGAATGGCAGATGCGATCACATTGAAACATATGGAGATTGAACGGCTGGACGATGATTTCTGTATCGTAGGATATGTAAAATAATAATTCATTATAAATTAGTGAATGGAAAAATGTGAATCATGCGTGCATGAACAATAATATTTACAAAATTGAAAGTTAACTTGAAAAGAGGCGATCATACATGTTTACAGGATTAGTTGAAGAAGTGGGAACCATTCAGAATGTACGACGCGGCGCCCGGTCCTGTGTACTGACCATCGGCTGTAAAAAAGTGCTGGAAGGAAGTCAGATCGGAGACAGTATTGCGGTCAACGGTGTGTGTCTGACCGTGACGAGCATGGGTGGCAGTTACTACACCGCAGATGTCATGGCAGAGACTATGAACCGCAGTTCTCTGGGGCAGTTAAGCACCGGGGCAAGTGTGAATCTGGAACGGGCGATGCCGGCAAATGGCAGATTTGGCGGACATATCGTATCAGGACATATCGATGGTACCGGAACGGTGCAGAGCATTGAGCCGGATGACAATGCGATCTGGTACACCATCGCGGCAAAGCCGAACCTGCTTCGCTACATCGTAGAAAAAGGCTCTATTACGATAGATGGTATCAGCCTGACAGTGGCTTATGTGGATGAACATTGTTTTAAAGTATCCATCATTCCGCATACACAGCAGGTAACTGCGTTACATGACAGAGGCGTTGGAGACATCGTGAATCTGGAATGCGATATCATTGGAAAATATGTGGAAAAACTGTTACAGCCGGCAGCGGCAGAAGAAGAAACAAAAAAAGAAAGTGGAATCACCGAAGACTTTCTTAAGAAGTATGGATTCTAAATTCGCAGGAATCAGAACTATGATGAGCAGGCAAGACAGGAAAACTAATTTTTGGGAAACTGATAAAATCCTGAATAAATGAAATCTAAGGGAAAACCGGGAGGATATAAAGATGGCAAAAGCAATTGGAACAGTAGAAGAAGCATTACAGGATCTGAGAGACGGAAAAGTAATTTTAGTAATCGATGATCCGGAAAGAGAAAATGAAGGCGATCTGATCTGCGCGGCAGAATTTGCAACACAGGAAAATGTAAACTTTATGGCATGTGAAGCAAAAGGACTGATCTGTATGCCGATGAGCGGTGAACTCTGCGACAAACTGGGACTGGATCAGATGGTAAATGTGAACACAGATAATCATTGTACAGCATTTACGGTATCTATCGATCACGTGGACACCACAACCGGTATTTCCGCTGCAGAGCGTTCTTACACAGCATTGAAATGTGTAGAGGATGGCGCAAGACCGGTAGACTTCCGCAGACCGGGTCATATGTTCCCGCTGCGTGCAAAAGAAGGCGGCGTACTGGTGCGTGACGGTCATACAGAGGCAACAGTAGATCTGGTAAAACTGGCTGGTTTAAAACCATGTGGACTGTGCTGTGAGATCATGCGTGAGGACGGAACCATGATGCGTACCACAGAGCTGTTACAGTTTGCAGAAAAACAGAATCTGACCGTTATTACAATTGCTGATATCATTGAATATCGCCTGCAGCATGAGAGCCTGATCCGCCGTGAGGCAGATGCAAAACTTCCGACAAAATATGGCAACTTCGAAATTTACGGTTATGAAAATATTTTAAACGGAGATCATCACGTAGCGCTTGTTATGGGTGATGTGACAGACGGAGAGCCGGTACTTTGCCGGGTACATTCCGAATGCCTGACCGGAGATGTGTTTGGTTCCAGCCGTTGCGACTGTGGTGAACAGTTAGACGCAGCCATGAAAGCGATTGCAAAAGAGGGCAGAGGCGTATTGTTATATCTTCGTCAGGAAGGTCGTGGCATAGGTCTCATCAATAAATTAAAAGCATATGAGCTGCAGGAGCAGGGGTATGATACCGTAGAAGCAAATATCAAGCTTGGCTTCCCGGCAGATATGCGTGAGTATGGTGTGGGTGCACAGATCCTGCGTGATATCGGAGCAAAACGTCTGCGTCTGCTGACAAATAACCCAACCAAGATCACAGGACTTGCAGGATATGGCATTACCATTGAGGAACGTGTGCCGATCCAGATCAAAGCACAGAAATTTGATTATTTTTACCTTAAAACCAAACAGGAAAAAATGGATCATATGACAGACTATGAATAAAATTTAAAATCAGGAGGATAAGAAAATGAGAGTTTTAGAAGGAAATGTAGTAGCAGAGGGCATTAAAATCGGTATTGTAGCGGCACGTTTTAACGAGTTCATCGTATCAAAACTGGTTGGCGGCGCACAAGACGCATGTGTACGTCACGGTGTAAAAGATGAGGACATCGATCTGGCATGGGTTCCGGGCGCATTTGAAATTCCGATCGTTGCAAAGAAAATGGCAGCTTCCGGAAAATACGATGCAGTACTTTGCTTAGGCGCTGTGATCAAAGGTTCTACAAGCCACTATGATTATGTGTGCGCTGAGGTCAGCAAAGGAACAGCAATGGTTGGCCTTGAGACCGGCGTACCGACACTGTTTGGTATCCTGACGACTGACAATATCGAGCAGGCTATCGAGCGTGCAGGTACAAAGGCCGGAAACAAAGGTTATGATGTAGCTTGCTCCGCTATCGAGATGGTAAATCTGATGAAAAATATCTAATTAAAATAGTGAAATAAAATATAGAAAATCCCCTGTTTTCATTGCGCAAAGCAATAGGCAGGGGATTTTTATTACTGCTATTTTTGTCAAAGATAAGCATTTTACCTGACTGAATTTTCTTCCCAGGTAAATAACTGAATTACATCTGTTGCACTTGATACAATTGCAGCAGTTTTTTTTGCAATTTCTTCAGCGGGTATTTTTAGATCCGGAATACATACCACCGGGATATCCGCATTGGATGCGGCCAAAATACCGTTTTCGGAGTCTTCCAGAACCAGTGCGTGTTCTGGTTTGATATCTGCGCACTGGCAGGCAGCAAGAAAAATATCCGGGTTCGGTTTGGAACGCTGCACCTGATCGCCACCGATGACAAAAGCAAAGTATTTATCGAGTTTTGCCAGGTGAAGATATTCAGCGACAATGTCATGTTTGGTGGAAGAGGCCACACAGCATGGAATATTGTTGGCTGCAAACCAGGCGAGAAGTTCCGGGATCCCTGGCTTCACCGGCGGTCCATTGCGGCGTATTTTTTCTGTGACAAGTGTACGGCATTTCTGACTGATCTCTTCTGCCGGGTAATCGTCCCCGTAAAGTCTGTGCAGAATATCCAGTAATTGCTGTCCGCAGGTTCCGATGGTGTGAAGGTAATCGTCTTTTTGCTGCGTGTAGCCGTATTCTTTCATGACACCATCTTTGGTTGTCATAAAGAGGCGTTCAGTGTCAAAAATCAGACCGTCCATGTCAAAAATTGCAAGTGCGGGTATTGTTAAAGTTGAAGTCATAATTTTGCCTTTCTTCTAAGCGGAATAATGTTTCGATTATAAATCAGTATACAGGAAATGAGCCTGAAAGGAAATGATAAATCACTTCCATCAGGCTCATTTCTGATATTTTTTTGTTCAGTTCACCCGCGCCCATTCGCAAAACGCCCGTTCCGGGCTTTTCCGTAGCTTCGCTACTAATTTTGCTCATGAAAGCTGGCGCTCCCTGCATGTCTCTGCCAGTGCTTCGGGCTTTATGCAAGCATAAGCCCGGAAGCACTTGAACAGGACATGCGTGAACTGTTTAAACGCTTTCAAATTCGTCGATGATTTCCTGTGCCGGCGGAGCGGTCAGCAGGCTGACGATTACGATGGCAGCTGCGGAGCACAGGAATGCAGGCAGCAGTTCGTAAATACCAAGCAGTCCGCCGTGCGGAGCAATCAGGAATTTCCAGATAAATACCATGGCACCACCGACAATCATTCCGGCAAGAGCGCCGTTTCGATTGGAACGTTTCCAGAACAGGGCAAAGAGCATAACGGCACCGAAGGTAGCTCCAAATCCTGCCCATGCGAAGGATACGATACGGAAAACGGAACTGTCCGGGTTACGGGCAAGAAATACACTGATCGCTGCGATGATAAGCACAGTGATACGAGCTATCATCATGGACTGTTTTTTGGTACATTTGATTCCGAAGCAATCCTTCAGCAGGTTTTCTGAAATACTGGAAGAGGCTGCCAGAAGCTGGGAATCGGAGGTGGACATGGTGCTTGCAAGGATACCGGCAAGAATCAGACCTGCCATGAGTACAGCAAGGAATCCGTGATTGCTCAGCAGTACAGCAGTTCTGACAATCAGTGTCTCTGCCTGAGAGGAATTCTCCAGTACGTCCATGGTGCCTGCCTTTGTCATTGCATTTCCGATGATACCGATAAAGATGGCGATAAACATGGAAATAACGACCCATACAGAGGCGATGCGGCGGGATGTTTTTAATTTGTTTTCATCTTCAATACCCATGAAACGCAGCAGAATGTGTGGCATTCCAAAGTAACCTAAGCCCCAGGCCAGAGTGGATGCAATGGTCAGTCCGTTGTACGGTGTGGTTCCGCCGGTTGCTGCATCGTGAGACATAGTCATACTTAAGTAGCCTTTCAGTGACTGTGCATTTGTGATAACAGCATCCATGCCACCGGCCATATGTACGCCGTAGATCAGTACGACGACCAGGGCGCCGGTCATGATAATACTCTGGATCAGATCAGTGGTACTTGCTGCCAGGAATCCGCCCAGGGAAGTGTAAGCCACGATGATGATGGCACTTACGATCATGGCAGGCATATACGGAACACCGAAGAGTGTGGCAAAGAGTTTGCCGCAGGCTGCGAACCCGGATGCGGTGTACGGTACGAAGAAAATTACGATCATAATAGCCGAAATCGCCAGCAGGGAATTACTTTTATCCCGATAGCGGTTTGCAAAAAAGGACGGGATCGTAATAGAATTGTTTGCTTTGTGGGAATAGCGGCGCAGACGTTTTGCAACGATGAGCCAGTTTAAGTAGGTTCCGATGGCAAGTCCGATGGCGGTCCATCCTGCTTCAGCACAGCCGGACAGATATGCGACACCCGGCAGACCCATCAGAAGCCAGCTGCTCATGTCGGAGGCTTCGGCACTCATGGCGGTCACGATCGGACCGAGTTTTCTGCCGCCCAGATAAAAATCACTGGTGTCGTTGTTTTTCTTGGAAAAGAGAACGCCAATCAATACCATAACACCCAGATAGATGATCATGATGATCAGCATTCCAATTGTGTTTGCGTTCATAAAATCAATCTCCTTTATTACGTTACTTCAACAAATTTCTGCCAGTATAACATGAATAAAAACAGACTGCAATACAGAATGAAGTATAGACTGTAGTACGAAAAGATGCCAAAAAATACGCATTAAACATGCAGAAATAAAGGAAATATAAAACTAGACTAAACTATGAAAGAAAACATAGAATAAAAATAAATACAATTAATTAACGCTACGAATCTGCGCCAGATAAATTGGTATCGCCGTGGAACCATAGGTTTTCAGCGAATATTCTCCATTGCAGATGCACCAGTCATAAAGCAGTGCACGTTCCGCGATCGCATACAGTTTCACCATTTCATTGACAGACAGATCCGTACGAAATTCCCCGTTTTCCTGCCCTTCCCGGATAATACGGCGCAGTAGTTTATAATAGTAGCGGTTGCGGTCCAGCAGATGTTTTTCTCCTTTGGTGATCAGCTGAGTGGACAGCAGCCGTGCCAGCAGATCCAGAGAAATACTGTTTTCAATCATGGAAAAAAGTTCCTGGTTCAGATAGATCAACTGTTCATAACGGGTGGAAAACTGATCCAGCTGCGTTTCCAGTTCAGTATATTTTTCGTCAAAAAGGAAAGAGAGAGATCCAAGCAGGGCGTCTTTCCCCTCAAAATAGTGGTAAAAAGAGCCTTTGGAGGTGCTGGACTCTGCAATGATCTCGTCGATGGTCGTATCGTCGTAGCCCTGTTCATAAAACAGTTTCCATGCGGCGGAGATGATTTTTCCTTTTGTGTTGCGTGGTTGTTTTTTACTCATATGTAAAATCCTTTCAGAAAATAAATGCATAAACAGTATTATTGTATCAGAAAAAATGAAAAATGTGTGAAAAAATAGCAAAAAAGTAGTGATGGCTTGTGAAAAATAGACAAAAGTGGTAAAATATATCTTACAGTTCACTGTTAAGAACTATTGACTGCAAGTGAGAACTTTTGCGAATGGTGCGTGTGAACGGGATAAAACTTTGGAGGAATAT
>NZ_CAKRAS010000021.1 GCF_934295145.1 uncultured Eubacterium sp.
AGTGGTCACAGAAAATTTTTCAGGTTCTTGTTGGAGTTCGTTTCTGCTTGTTCCAAATTACCCTAAACAAGAATTTATTTTCGGCGCCGCAAAAACATCCAAATCGCAATAACAACCACAATAATGATCAGGAAAATATCCCAGAACTTCTGTGTCAGATTCAGGTGAAGTGCCTCAATCATACCGATAAAGATAACGAAAGCACCAAGAATCAGCTGCAACATGGAACGCTGTACCAGACCGACTTCGTTGGAACTGCGGGATTGCAGTAATCCAAAGATACCGTATACGAGGCAGATAGCACCCAGAACCGGCAGTACATACATGGTGTCAATGGAATCGGTAAAAATAATGGCAAGGATAATCACCACTCCGATCAGTGTGACATAAGTGCTCCAGTTAAATGGTTTCTTTTTTTTCATAAGTATAAACCTTTCTATTACTAAAATTACAAAGTGAACAGATAACATAATAGCATATTTTATCTGGATAGTGTAGCAGATTGCAAATATCTGCCCAGTACAAAAATGCTGGAATGAAAAACGCTGCTCCGATGTGAAGCAGCGTTTTTTGTATGGCTTAACTTTTTTCGATACTAAGATAATTGTCGAAAATAATTTTTTACTTATGCAAGTCCCGGTGCAACAGTAAGGATGATTGCACAGAGAATTGTTCCAACTAATGTCATGATAACTGTCTGTAAGAACATCGGTAAGTAAGCATCTTTGATCTTAACCTGAGCAAGTCCGGTTGTGATCAGGATCAGTCCGTTAACCGGCAGTGTCTCGAATGTGGAAACTGCGATAGCTGCACAACGAGCAAGTGCGTTCGGGTTCAGAACCGGGTTAGCTGTCCAGATATAAGCGGCAGCAACCATTGGAAGTGCGATACTTAAAGCTGCTGGCGGTGAAGATGTAAATGCTACTACGATGATAGCAAGTACAATACCGATTACTAACGGAGAAGCTTTCATGCCAAAGAGGATTCCAACGAAACCGTTGAAAGCTTGTGTGTGCTGTACAACGGCTGCGAAACCAGCTGCAGCTGTCAGAGTCATGATTGCGCTTGCACCATTTGCGGCACCAATGTTTAAGGAATTGAGAACGTTGCCTGCCCATGCCGGGAAGCCTTTTTTCTCATTGTCTTTGAAGTGCGGAGCCATCAGGATGATTACTGCTGCGATACCGGATACCAGAGCTAAGGAAGCAATCTGTACGATAGCGAAAAGCAGGAATACAACTACTAACGGAATCATAGCGAGTGCGAAATGCGGAAGTTTTTTTGCATTGTCATCCGGAATCGGCTCACAGTTACCATAATCAAATGTCTCGCCTTTTCTCATCTCTTTGACGATGAAGGTAGAGCAGATGAAGTATACACCAACTTCGATTACGATGAAGGAAATAAATCCAGGGATTGGAGCAGCACCCGCGCTTGTCTTCAGGATGCTCATACAAATGATGTTATTGATACTTAATACGAATGGGGCAGAGTTAGCACCACAGCTTAAAGCCAGCATTGCCGGAACCATACGTCTCGGAATACCGATACGGCTTGCCATGTACATACAGATTGGGAATGTAGCGAAGATAGCTACGAAACCGTCTACACCACCATATGTAAGGATACACTCGATAAGTAACATAATTAAAACGGCACGTTTTGCCTGTTTTTCTTTATTGTTTACCGGCATAACGAATTTATTTACTAATGTGGAAGCGATAGACTGAGCAGCACCGCTGTCAGCTAATACTTTACCAAATAAACCGCCTAAGAATACAGTCGGGAAAATTGCTGTGATCATTCCGCAGACACCGCCGATTTCCCATACGCCGGTTGCTGCATTTTCTTCAACGGCACCTACATACAGAGAAGTAAATGCATCGTTTGCGTTCAATCCGTTTGTTACTGCTACGATAACGCCGCAGAGCGGAGCCAGGTAGAGTACGGATACGTTCTTGTAGGCGCCATACAGGAAAATAGCAAGAGCGACTACAATACCAATAATACCTAAAGCCATAAATCAAACCCTCCTAAATTTTAAAAAAGTTAAGCAAGTGTGAAATTTATAAACAAAATATAAACTTCATGAGCTTATTATAACCATATGGTAAGACCATGTCAATAAAAAATACGCAAAATGCACAATAAAAAACGAGAAAAATGTAATGAATTAGACAAAATGCTTCTAAATGTTGCAAAAGTCCTGAATATACATGGTGACTTTTTGGGACAGAAAAAAAGAAATGCAACGAAAACAGATGAAGTGTTGCATTTCTTTAAATATTACATGTGTCTAATAATACTTACCGATTCATAAAAAATACAGAGGAATCCCGGTTGTTCCGATCGATCAGTGAATTGTATACAAGGCAGTGATACTGATAAAGCAGATCATCGTACTTGCTGCTGTCGTTATGTGAATAATAATTATTGTCAGAATCCACATATCCGACAGTATTGATGATCGGAAGTTTCTGATACAGTGCAGCCAGATATTTGTTGTACTGTGTCATCGGCAGGCCGGCGGTCTGCAGCACCAGTGTGGACAGATAGTTTGCACTGATGTGGTTTAAGGTCGCTTCCGGAATGTCATAATTTGCCCAGATGACAAACGGTGTTGTGTAGCGGAGCTGCTGCTGTTCCGTGGAGAGATTATCCAAGCTTGTACCGAACAGTTCCTCATAAAATTCATCTTCGATGGATGGCAGATGATCACCAAACATACAGATAATGGTCGGTTCTGATACGTTGCTGAAGTAGTTTACCAGTTCCTGGAATGCTTCATCAGAGCGTTTTACCAGAGACAGATAACGGTTTGCCTTTGGATAAATGCCGTTCATGTTTGTGACGTACACTTCCTGTGCAAAGTTTGTATAGGACATTGCGTATCCGCCGTGGTTCTGCATGGTGACGTTAAAGAGGAAAAATGGTTTGGAAGTATCCCGGTTTTCGTACATGTTTTCCACCATGGAGTAATCGTAGCTGTCGCTGACGAAACGACGCAGTAGCATGTGACGGTCAGGATAACGCTGGTTTAACAGAGACTCATACTCAGTGACATCGTTATTCTGTTTGTAAGTGTCGAGAATGTCCTGATCCACAAAATCTTCAATGCTGATGTAGTTTTCAAATCCAAGCAACGGATATACGTTACGACGGTTCCAGCCTTCTCCGTAATACGGATGAAAAGCAGTTTCGGAGTAACCGAGAGAACCTAACGTTGACACCAGGGATGGAACGGTATCCTTCACGTAGGACTGATATACGTTGCAGCCTGTCGGTAAAAAGGAGATAGAATCTCCGGATAAAAATTCAAATTCACTGTTACTTGTTCCTGCACCGAATACCGGCATGGACAAATAACCTTTGATCGTATTTTCTGTCAGGCTGTGGATAAACGGCATGTAATCCTCGTTTGTCTCCAGATTGCCAAGGGCACCCAGGTCAGCCAGGGATTCATTCATAATACAGATGATATTTGGTTTCGTGCCATCTGCGTTGGCTATGTAATCATTTTTACCGGTCAAAAGGTTCGTGCTTGTATCGCTGTCCGGGTCAACATCGGCATCTTTTAATGTCTTGGCCACATAATCACTGACATTATTCGGATCATAGTCAGAAGGTTTCCGGATAATGAGATATTTTGTGTTGAGGCAGAAGTTAAAGAAAGAACCGGTGCGGTGATAACCTCTGGCCTGATCCCAGAAATCCGGTTTGTAACCAAGGTTTGCTGCGTGATCAGTGAAAAATAAGGAAATCACAACGACTGCGATATAAGCTGCCGGGGCAAGTTTTGCAAAAAGTTTGAATTTCAATTTTTTCGGCTTGATGTTGACACTTTTTTTGTTTACCAGGTAGATTAGGAAAAACATAATGGAGCCAAGGATCAGCTTCCAACTGAGCTCATAGGTGTAACCGTCGGAAACACTTAAGCCTGTTTTAAAAGTGAGAATATCCAGCGGAACAAAAGGAGAACCGCGGAACAGCTCGATAAAGTAGTTCAGCAGGGACCATACATATAAGGATATGTTTACAATCAGTCCCACCATATGATAACGTCCGGTGATCAGGTAGAAAAACAGATAGAACACCAGATAGATCATATAGTTGGCAAGGAACGTTGGCACGGAAAACCACCATATATAGTTTTCGTTAAATACTTCTACCATCTGAATGGTAAGGATTGGCATAATAAAAAAAAGTGCCGTGTTTGCAAATGCCTTGTATTTCTCATCGACGGATGGCTTAGCGACGATCAGAAATCCCGCTACGGGTCCGGCGATGAGAGACAACACAAAAAGAACGGTGCCGTATGTCAGATTCAGGTCCGGATCCAGATAAAGCCGCCAGTTGGCGGACACAAATAGAATCATAAAAATACAGACCGCCAGTCCAAGCAGGCGGATCTTTTTTTCTGCGAATGAAATATGCATGTTTTTATCTTCCCGTTTCTATATAATAATGTATCTGTTTAAAAATAAGTATGATATATCTGCTTATTTTAAACTGTTATTTATGGAATCATTCAGAGTGCTTCCCACTGAGAATCATTACATAAAACCTGTTAATGGTCACTAAGATATATTAAATATCACGGAAGAAAATATGTCAACTAGTAAAACTGTGAAGAAAGAGTGAAGATATTTTTAAAACTATTTTTTTAGAGAGTGTATATGAAAAGGCATTTTTAGAAAAACCCCCGATAAGCACCGGGGGAAATGTATCTTATTTTGATTTAGATGCCGGTTGTCTGATACAAATGTCAGATTATGACGGAAACTCGATCTCAAGTTCATCAATGGCTACGCGGATCTCATCATCATTTAATTCCTGCATGTCCGGAATATGGATGGTGCCGCCGATATTTGCTGTTTCCAGAATTTTATCATATAATTTTAAGGACAGTTCGTGCGGAAGCTGTATGCCGACATTTACATGCTCGCCATTTGCGGTAACGATGACAACCTGATCCATTTTTTTCGGAAGCAGGATGCATCCGGTGCAGTTTGCGTAGAACTGAATTGGTTTGTTACAGTCTCTGAGTGAAAATGTTTTCATGAAATCAATACCTCCCTGATCATGTAAAATAGAGTTGCTATTTTCTGTCTATCAGTATAGTATAAAAACATGAATTTGCATAGTGTTTCATCAGAAAAAAGGAGCGAAACAGATGAAAAAAGCAGAAATTTTAAAAGAATGGATCGATGGGTCAGATAATATTGTGTTTTTTGGCGGAGCCGGCGTCTCTACAGAGAGCGGCATCCCGGATTTCCGAAGTGTGGACGGACTGTATCATCAGAAATATGAATATCCGCCGGAGACAATTTTAAGTCATACGTTTTATATGGAAAAGACAGAGGAATTTTACCGGTTTTACCGTGACAAAATGCTGGCACTGGATGCAAAACCGAATGCCGCACACTTGAAACTGGCAGAACTGGAAGAAAAGGGCAAACTGAAGGCGGTTGTCACGCAGAATATTGACGGGCTGCATCAGGCGGCCGGCAGTAAAAATGTATTGGAACTTCACGGAAGCGTACACCGCAATTATTGCAGAAAATGCGGAAAGCTATATGATGCGCAGTATATTAAGAACTCAACGGGAGTTCCGAAGTGTGACTGTGGCGGACAGATTAAGCCGGATGTTGTATTATATGAGGAAGGTCTGGATTCTGCTACCATGCAGGCGGCCATTCGTTTTATCAGTCAGGCTGAGGTGCTGATCATCGGTGGAACAAGCCTTGCTGTGTATCCGGCAGCCGGACTGATCGATTATTATCGGGGAAATAAACTTGTGCTGATCAACAAATCTGCAACACCGCTGGATAATCGTGCGGATCTGGTGATCCAGGCACCGATTGGAGAAGTATTTCAGCAGGTTTGCTAAAAAATTCTAAAAAGTGGTTCAGGATGATTGCATAAGCATGTAAAAATAGAAGTGGAAAATGAATGATTGAGGTGAATGAATGGCATATCGATATGAAGTGGGAGATATCGTAAAGTTAAAAAAGAAACATCCCTGTGGTAGTTTTGAGTGGGAAATCCTCCGCGTGGGAGCAGATTTTCGGTTAAAATGCCAGGGCTGCGGGCATCAGATCATGGTTGCACGAAAGATTGTGGAAAAAAACACAAAAGATTTAAAAAAACACTTGCCTGATTGATGAAAATATGGTAACATAGGCAATCGTGATATACAATATCCTTGCTCTCTACGGATGAGCAGAGGGCCAAAAGACCACAAGGAGGTAAGAAAGCATGAACAAGTATGAATTAGCATTAATTGTTAGTGCCAAGATCGAAGATGACGCCAGAGCAGCAGTTGTTGAGAAAGCAAAAGAGTACATTACTCGTTTTGGCGGTACAGTAACAGAAGTTGAGGATTGGGGTAAGAAAAAATTAGCTTACGATATCCAGAAAATGAGCGAAGGCTTCTATTACTTCATTCAGTTCGACGCTGCAGCAGAAGTACCTGCTGAGTTAGAGCAGAGTGTTCGTATCATGGACAACGTGCTGAGATTTTTATGCGTTAGAAAAGACGAGGCATAATTTCACAGTAGAGAAGGAGTTATCCTTATGAATAAAGTAATTTTAATGGGACGTTTGACCCGTGATCCTGAGGTTCGTTATTCTCAGGGTGAACAGGCAACCGCAATCGCAAGATATACAGTTGCAGTAGATCGTAGATTCCGTCGTGACGGCGACAGCCAGACAGCAGATTTCATCGGCTGTGTGGCATTCGGACGTCAGGCAGAGTTCGCAGAGAAATATCTGCGCAAAGGAACAAAAATTGCTCTTACAGGCCGTATCCAGACCGGAAGTTATACAAACCGCGACGGACAGAAGGTTTACACAACAGATGTTGTGGTAGAGGAGCAGGAGTTTGCGGAGAGCAAAGCAGCAAGCGCTGAGCATGCAGCAAATTTTGCACCGGCAGACAGACCATCACCGAGCAATGCAGTGAGCGATGGTTTTATGAATATTCCGGACGGAATTGATGAAGAATTACCATTTAACTAAACAGGAGGTAAACTATCATGGCTTATAATAAAGATGGAAAAAGCGATTCTCCGATGAAGAGAAGAGGCGGCCGCAGAAGAAAAAAAGTTTGTGTATTCTGTGGAAAAGACAATGTAATCGATTACAAGGATACAAATAAATTAAAAAGATACATCTCTGAGAGAGGAAAAATCCTTCCGAGAAG
The DNA here is from genome assembly GCF_934295145.1 of uncultured Eubacterium sp. Lineage (GTDB taxonomy): Bacteria > Bacillota > Clostridia > Lachnospirales > Lachnospiraceae > Eubacterium_I. The sequence goes on from NZ_CAKRAS010000021.1 coordinate 7,205, forward strand.
AATCACAGGAAACTGTGCAAAACATCAGAGAGCTATCACTGTAGCAATCAAGAGAGCACGTCACGTTGCTTTAATGCCATACGTACAGGATTAATTTTGACAACAGACTCCCCGGAAAGAATTTCCGGGGAGCTTTTTGCATATTTCAGAGCCAGGAAAAATTTTAGGAAAAAGTGCGAATCATGCTTACATGAATGAACATTTTTTCCTGAAATTTTATTTGGCGAGAAGCCACATCGAGAGGAAGCGTAGCGGACTCGAGATGACTGGGGCTGAAATATACAAAAAAAGGAATCATATGAAAAAAATAAAGACAGTTTTTAAGTATTTACGATATGCATTTGGTTTACTAAAATTGAATTTTGGTACACTTTTAGTGTTTGAACTTTTATATAAATTCGCCTCCATGGCTGTGTTCAAACCGCTGCTCAGCGGTCTGATGAAGCTGGCTCTGAAGGCACAGGGGTTGAGTTTTTTGTCAGATGAGACCATGGGGACTTTCCTGAAAGCACCATTAACCTGGGTGTTTCTGATACTGATCGTTCTGGGAATGGCATTTTTTACACTGTTTGATATCTGCTGTATCATTTGCTGTATCCATGCGTCGTTCCGCAAACAGGAAATGCCGCTGCTGGCATTGATCCGTCAGGGATTTAAGACATCCCTGCGGGTTATTTATCAGCGAAACATTATTATGATGCTCTATCTGCTGATCATCATACCGATGACACATGCGGTGGTTATTTCTGGTTATATAACGAAATTTACAGTGCCGCAGTTTATTTTGGACTACATTATGTCTCATACATGGCTGGCCATTTTGTATGTTGGTTTCTGGATCTTTATGGGATTGAAATCGTTCCACTGGATCTATAGTCTGCATTATTTTTGCCTGGAAAAATGCAGTTTTAAGCGGGCAAGAATGCAAAGCAGAAAGCTGCAGGGAAGACATTACTGGCTTGATATGGCGGTGATTGTGGGCTGGAACCTGGCCTGCATTGGTATTTATTATGGAATTATCCTGTTTGGTTCCTGGCTGGTGTCCAGAGTGAATCAGGCTCTGCCGACGCAGGATCTGTTCAGCAGTTTGACCCTTTCCGGTATTTCACTGTTGATGGATGTGTGCGGCGCATTGTTTTTCTGTTTTGATCTTCCACTGTTTTTTCTCTGCGTCAGCCTGCTTTATTATTATTACAAGGCAACATCCGGGGAAAAAATCCCGGGACAGTTTCGGAATCTTGACAATGCCTACCGCCTCACAAAAACCGGGTGGGCGAAGAAACTGTATCTGTACCGTAAGCGGATCATAGCCATCAGTATTGTGGTGGTGATCGGAATTAATTTTGCATATAATTTTGCAGATAAGCGCGGTGTACTGCACATGGGACTGGGTAATCCGGTGGAAGTGACGGCCCACAGAGGATATTCTTCCGTGTATCCGGAAAACACGATCCCGGCGTTTAAGGGAGCCATTGAAGTTGGCGCAGACTGGGTGGAACTGGATGTACAGCAAACTTCGGATGGAGAAGTGGTCGTTATGCACGATTCCAGCCTGAAACGGACAACAGGACTGGATAAAGAAGTATGGCAGGTGACCTGGGATGAGATCAAAAATCTGGACAACGGAAGCTGGTTTGATAAAAAATATCAGACAGTGCGAATCCCGACACTGGAGGAAGTGCTGAAGGTGTGCAGGGGCAAGATCCGCCTGAATATCGAGATCAAGCCAAGCGGGCATGATAAAAATCTGGAGGAGAGTGTTGCAAAACTTCTGAAAGAATATCATATGCGGGATTCCTGTGTGGTTTCTTCCCTGAAATATGAATCCCTTCAGAAAGTAAAGGAAGCGGACAGCTCCATAGAGACAGTTTACATTACTTCCGTATCCTATGGCAATTTTACGAATCTTGAGTATGCGGACGGCTACAGTGTGGAGTCAACACTGCTGAGCCAGAATTTTGTCAGCCAGGCGCAGAAAGCTGGGAAGCAGGTCTATGTGTGGACGGTAAATTCAGAGGATCAGCTGGAAAAAGTGGTTAGTATGGGGATTGACAACGTGATTACAGATGATCCGGTTATGGCAAAGGAACTGATCTATAAGCAGGAACACAGTACATTCTGGGATCGTTACGTAAAACAGCTGCTCTCTGTTGGGAACTAAAATATTAGTGGAATAAACTCAAGTTAGTATTGTAAAACAAAATACTTTCTTATTGCGTGGAAATGTGATATACTTAATAGACAGTATGGTCATCTCAGCTGGAGCTGAGATAAACGCTCCGCGAGGGGCGCACATTGTCTGGGAGACAATGGTTTTGCGCCGACCGAAACGAAGTGTAGAACGCAGTGATTCTGTGAAGAATGTGTCAGCTTACGCTGACCAGAATCACGCGCCAAGTCTCACATGCGTTCGACTTGAATACAAAAGGAGTTATCATGCAACAGGATATAAAGTTGAAGGGGAAGTTAAAGGGTTATACACGGACACCATTGCTGCTTACAGTATTGTTTGCGGCCATGGATGTGTGGATGTATGTATTAAATGTAAGGGCAGGAATTCTTGGAACTGTCTTTGTGGGGGTTTATTTCTTTGTCATGTTGTTTGTGTACTGGCGGAATAAACCGATCTTTATGAATGAGCTGATTGATTTCGCAACGCAGTACGGTACCGTGCAGAAGCGGCTTCTGAATGAGTTCGAAGTTCCGTACGCGGTTATGGATGCGAATGGGAAAATGCTCTGGATGAACCAGCGGTTTGAAGTTCTGTCACAGAAGGACAAGGGGTATCATAAATCGATCACCACTATTTTCCCACAGATTACCAGAGAACTGATGGACAAGGAAGAGGAACTGGAAATTATCGTAGAACGGGAAGATCAGGTTTACCGCGCTTCCGTGCACAAGATTCATTTTACGGATATTCTGCATGAAAGCAGCAGTATTGAACTGACAGAGAAAGAGCAGTATCTGCAGGTCATTTATCTGTTTGATGAAACCCAGCTGACGAAGTACCGTATTGAAAACCAGGAAATGCAGATGGTACCTGCGCTGGTCTATATTGATAATTACGACGAAGTTCTGGATACGGTGGAGGAGGTCAAGAAATCTCTGCTCATCGCGCTGGTAGACCGTAAAGTTAATAAGTTCTTTGCGTCCATTGACGGTCTTGTAAAAAAGACCGAAAATGATAAATATTTTGTGATTTTTCAGCACAAGTATCTTCAGAAAATGGAGGAAGAAAAGTTCAGCCTTCTGGAAGATGTCAAAAGCATTAAAGTCGGAAATGAGATGTCAGTCACTCTGAGTATGGGTATCGGTTATGTGGGCAATGATTATACCAAAAATTATGAGTATTCCCGTATGGCCATTGACCTGGCTCTGGGCCGTGGCGGCGATCAGGTTGTGATCAAGACCCGTGACAAGATTTCCTATTTTGGTGGAAATAACCGACAGGTGGACAAGACCACCCGTGTTAAAGCCCGCGTGAAAGCGTTAGCGCTGCGCGAGATCATGATCAGCCGTGATAAGTTTTTTGTTATGGGACATAAGATCGCGGATATCGATTCCTTTGGTGCGGCCATCGGTATTTACTGTGCAGCCCGCCAGCTTGGCAAAAAAGTGCAGATCGTGATTGATGAGGTCAATACGACACTGCGTCCATTAAAAGAATGTTTTACACCAGACAATGGCTACCCGGAGGATATGTTTATCCCGAGTCAACTGGCTATCGATGAGCTGGATTCCCACACGGCCCTGATCGTTGTGGATACAAACCGTCCGAGCTATACCGAGTGCCCGACCCTGTTGAACCGGGCAAAAACTATTGTCGTATTTGATCATCATCGTCAGTGTGAGGAGACAATCAAAAATACAGTGCTTTCCTATACCGAGCCGTATGCATCTTCTACCTGTGAGATGATTGCAGAAGTATTACAATATTTTGATGAAGATATCAAACTTTCCACACAGGAGGCAGATGCCATCTATGCGGGAATTTTGATCGATACGAATAACTTTGTGTCCAAGACAGGTGTCCGTACCTTTGAAGCAGCGGCTTATTTGCGCCGGTGCGGTGCTGAGGTTACCAGAGTGCGTAAGATGCTCAGAAATGATATGGATGCGTATAAGGCCCGTGCGGAAGCAGTACGGCGTGCGGAAGTTTACCGCAATATGTTTGTCATCAGTGTGTGCCCGGCGGACAATATCGAGAGTCCGACCGTTGCCTGCGCGCAAGCGGCAAACGAGCTGCTGAATATCATCGGTATCAAGGCTTCTTTTGTGCTGACAGAGTATCATGACCGGATCTATGTAAGTGCACGCTCCATTGATGAGATCAACGTGCAGCTGGTTATGGAACGTCTCGGCGGCGGAGGTCATATGAATTCTGCGGGAGCGCAGCTGACCGACTGTACGCTGGAGGGAGCAAAGCGGACGATAGAAAATACACTTGATGAGATGATCAGGGAAGGAGATATCAAATAATGAAAGTTATATTATTAGAGGACGTAAAATCTCTCGGTAAAAAAGGAGAGGTCGTAAACGTAAGCGATGCATATGCAAGAAACGTTATTTTTGCGAAAAAACTTGGTCTGGAAGCAACCGGAAAAAATCTGAATGATCTGAAACTTCAGAACAAACATGCAGAGAAGGTTGCAGAGGAGCAGTTAGAGGCTGCACAGCAGCTTGCAAAAGATCTGGAAGATAAAGTAGTAGTGGTAAAAATGAAAGCCGGTGAAGGCGGACGTACTTTCGGTTCCGTATCCACAAAGGAGATTTCCGCGGCAGTCAAAGAACAGCTTGGCCTGGAGATTGACAAAAAGAAAATGTTACTGAATATCCCGATCAAATCTTTTGGTACCTTTGATGTGGCGATCAAACTTCACGCAAAAGTAACCGGATCCCTGCGGGTAAAAGTTACAGAGGCATAAGATAGTTTCTAACAATTATTGAAATGCAGAACGATGCAAGGTTATATGCACGAGCTGAATAAAAAGAGTATATGTCACTCAGTCAGAAAGGAGCGGCAGAATATATGGAAGAGGCGCTGGTAAAACGGATCATGCCTCACAGCCTTGAGGCAGAGCAATCGGTCATCGGATCCATGATCATGGACAGAGACGCGATCCTTACAGCCTCAGAACAGCTTGTGAAGGATGATTTTTATCATCAGCAATATGGAATTTTGTTTGAGACGATCGTGGAATTGTTCAACAGCGGAGCACCGGTAGATCTGATCACCCTGCAGAATCGTTTACGGGAGAAAAACGTGCCGCCAGAGATCAGCAGCCTGGAATATGTCGGCGATCTGGTAACAGCGGTTCCAACGTCTGCAAACGTCAAATATTACGCGGAGATCGTAAAAGAAAAAGCGGTGCTCCGTAAACTGATCAAGATTAATGAACAGATCGCAGATACCTGCTATCTGGGAAATGAAAGCCTGGAAGTTATTCTGGAAGATACAGAAAAAAGTATATTTAACCTGCTTCAGAGCAGGAGCAACAGCGATTATGTACCGATCAAGCAGGTTGTTTTGAATGCGCTGGACAAGATCGAACTTGCCTCCAAGACCCAGGGCAATGTCACCGGTATTCCGACGGGGTTTGTAGATCTGGATTATAAATTATCCGGTTTGCAGCCTTCTGATATGATTTTGGTGGCCGCACGACCATCTATGGGTAAAACAGCTTTTGTCCTGAATATCGCGCAGTATGTGGCTTTCCACGAGGATATGGCTACGGCGATCTTCAGTCTGGAGATGTCGAAGGAACAGCTGGTAAACCGTCTGTTTTCGCTGGAATCCAGAGTAGATGCACAGCTGCTCCGCTCCGGTAATTTATCGGATGCGGACTGGGAGAAACTGATCGAGGGAGCGGGAACCATTGGTAAATCCCACCTGATCATTGACGATACCCCGGGTATCTCCATCTCGGAGCTGCGCAGCAAATGTCGAAAGTACAAGCTGGAGCATGATTTAAAGCTGGTAATCATCGATTACCTGCAGCTGATGTCCGGATCCGGAAGAAGTGATTCGAGACAGCAGGAAATTTCGGATATTTCACGATCCTTAAAACAGTTAGCCAGAGAGTTGAATGTGCCGGTGATCGCACTGTCACAGCTGAGCCGTCAGGTTGAGCAGCGACCGGATCACAGACCGATGCTTTCCGACTTGCGAGAGTCTGGAGCCATCGAGCAGGATGCCGACGTGGTTATGTTTATCTATCGTGATGATTATTATAATAAAGATTCAGAAAATAAAGGAATTGCGGAGATTATCATTGCGAAACAGCGTAACGGTCCGATCGGAACCGTAAATCTGGTATGGTTACCGCAGTATACAAAATTTGCAAACATGGAAAAGTAATGAAGTGATAAGGAGGTACAGGGGATGCAAATTCATCAGTCAGCAGAAGATTATCTGGAGTGTATTTTAAAATTGAGCAAACAGCGCCCGGTGGTTCGTTCCATCGACATTGCTAATGATATGAATTACTCCAAACCAAGTATCAGTGTAGCAATGAAAAATCTGCGCTTAAACGGCTACATTAATGTGGACGAGAGCGGATTCATCACATTGACCGACAGCGGTATGGAGATCGCGTCAAACATTTATGACCGTCATCTCATCTTGAGAAAATGGCTGGAGTTCTTAGGAATTTCACCGGAAACAGCTGAACAGGATGCATGCAAGATCGAGCATACACTGAGCAAAGAGACTTATGCAGCACTGCGCAAACACATTATCGCTGAAATGGGCGAGGAATAAGAGTTACGTCAGAATATACCGAATCAGGCGTAATCTAAAATGAAGGAAGAACTTCGGGTTTATGCACATATGTCATGAGCCCGGAGTTTTTTTATACACCATTATATGTGCAGTTTCCTGTAAAAACAGGAAAAATGAGACATGGTATTTTGTGCTGAGGTACAAAAGCATTGTGCGGAGTGACGGAAATGGTTTCAAATTATGCAAAAAACATGTAAAATCACCTTTAAATGTGAAAAATATGACAAATTTAAAAAAAAATATTGCATAATCCTTCCTAAGATAATAAAATGATGATGTTGAGATTATAAAAAAAAAGGAGATACGAGATGAGCTACGTAGACGAAGTACTCGAGAGAGTAAAAACAAAAAATGCTGCTGAACCGGAATTCCTTCAGGCAGTAGAAGAAGTAATGGAATCCATCAGACCAGTTGTAGAAGCAAATGAAGAGCTTTACAGAAAAGAGGCAATCTTAGAGCGTATCACAGAGCCAGACAGACAGTTCAAGTTCCGTGTAGCATGGGTTGACGACAATGGTCAGGCACAGGTAAACACAGGATACCGTGTACAGTTTAACAACGCAATTGGACCGTACAAAGGTGGTCTGCGTCTGCATCCATCTGTATATCTTGGAATTATTAAATTCCTTGGTTTCGAACAGGTATTCAAAAACTCCTTAACAGGTCTTCCAATCGGAGGCGGAAAAGGTGGATCTGATTTCGATCCTAAAGGCAAATCTGATCGTGAGGTTATGGAATTCTGCCAGAGCTTTATGACAGAACTTTACAAATACATCGGTGCTGATGTCGATGTACCGGCTGGTGATATCGGAACAGGTGCAAGAGAGATTGGTTATCTGTATGGTCAGTACAAGAGAATTACAAGACTGTATGAAGGTGTTCTGACAGGTAAAGGACTTACTTATGGTGGATCTTTAGCTCGTACAGAAGCTACAGGCTACGGTCTGTTATACATGACAGAAGAACTTCTGAAATCCCATGGACAGGATATGGCAGGTAAAACTTGCGTTGTATCCGGTGCTGGTAACGTTGCTATCTATGCAATCCAGAAAGCACATCAGTTAGGCGCTAAATGCGTGACATGCTCTGATTCAACAGGCTGGATCTATGATCCGGAAGGAATCGATGTTGACTTACTGAAAGAGGTAAAAGAAGTAAAACGTGCACGTCTGACAGAGTACGCAGCAGCCAGACCAAGCGCTGAGTATCATGAGGGACGCGGCGTATGGAGCGTAAAATGCGATGTTGCTCTTCCGTGTGCTACACAGAACGAGCTGCTTATCGATGATGCAAAAGCATTAGTTGCTAACGGCTGTATCGCAGTTTGCGAGGGTGCTAACATGCCTACAACTCTGGATGCTACACAGTATCTGCAGCAGAACGGTGTATACTTTGTTCCTGGTAAAGCTGCAAACGCAGGTGGTGTTGCTACATCCGCACTTGAGATGTCCCAGAACAGTGAACGCTTAAGCTGGACATTTGAAGAAGTAGATGCAAAGCTGAACCAGATCATGGTTAACATTTATCACAATATCGACGATGCTGCAAAACGTTACGGCAAAGAGGGCGACTATGTTGCAGGTGCTAACATTGCAGGCTTTGAGAAAGTTGTAGATGCTATGCTTGCACAGGGTGTTTGCTAGTCATTAAAACATGCGAAATAATAAAATTGGCATAAATTTTGCTCAATAAAAATAAGGAGACTGTGGAACAGAACGACTGTTCCGCAGTCCTTTTTTTGCGCGAAAAAACAACCAAGAAATAATAAAAAATGCATGACATTTCGGTAAAAGTAACGGTTTTTGAAAAGATGCTTGTCAAAAGAAGAAATAGGGTCTAAACTACAATAGTGTATTAGACGGAGGTTAGGAAAAGCGTATGAGTAAGAAAGAAATTGTTATTGCAGACGTCGTAAATAAATACGATAATCCAATTGCAGAGCTGGTACAGGTAGCCTGCCAGTTTTCAAGTTCATTGTATTTAGTACGGGGAAATCATCGTATTAATGCAAAAAGTATTATGGGGATTATGGCATTTAACCCGCATAATGGAGTAGAGGTTGAAATTCAGGCAGAAGGTGCGGATGAGACAGAGGCACTGAGCGCTATGGAGAAATTTTTGCTCTGTATGTAACTAATAATCAAGCAACAGGTAACTTTAAGGTATAATGATTTAATTAAAAAGAAGCATCGGAAATCCGATGCTTCTTTTTTGCTAAAGATTTGGGTGTTTTGACACCCAAATCGTGATTACAAGATTACTCCTCATCTTCAGGAATCTCACCTTTGTATTTTGCAACCAGTGTCTGGATTCTCTGATACGGATCAAGCAGATCACTGATGGATGCATCGTGATTTAAAGTATCAATGATGTATGCAATATATTTGCTCATGTCACAGCTGATATAGTAATCTCTGCTTAAGAGCTCAGGTGTCTGATATGCAAGGTTAGTTGTAACCACTTTGTAGATCAGTCCTTCTTCAACAGCTTTGTCGAATTTCTCGAGACCGTTTGTGAACAGTCCGAAGGTAGCGATTACGAAGATTCTGCCGGCATTACGTTTCTTTAATTCACGGGCAACATCGATCATACTTCCGCCGGAAGAGATCATATCATCAACAACCCATACATCTTTGCCATCCAGAGAAGAACCAAGGAACTCGTGAGCAACGATTGGGTTTGTACCGTCTACAATGTGACTGTAATCACGACGTTTGTAGAACATACCCATGTCTACACCAAGTACGCTAGCAAGGAATACGGCACGGCTGGTGGCTCCCTCATCCGGGCTAATGATCATCAGATGGTCATTGTCAATCTGTAAGTCATCTACTTCATTCAGGATACCTTTTACGAACTGGTAAGCCGGCTGAACGGTATCAAATCCGTGAAGCGGAATAGCATTCTGTACACGCGGATCATGTGCATCGAAGGTGATGATGTTATCAACACCCATGTTGATCAGCTCCTGAAGAGCCAGTGCACAGTCCATGGATTCTCTTGCAGTACGTCTGTGTTGACGGCTTTCATACAGGAATGGCATGATAACAGTGATTCTTCTCGCTTTACCATTTGCAGCTGCGATCATACGTTTCAGATCCTGATAGTGATCATCCGGTGACATATGGTTCTCATGTCCGCAGAGTTTGTATGTCAGGGAATAATTTGTTACATCTGTCATGATGTAAAGATCATATCCACGTACGGATTCATGAATAATACCTTTTGCCTCACCACTGCCGAAACGTGGGCAGGAAGCATCAAGAAGATAGGAATCACGCAGATATCCTTTGAAAGCAATGTCATTCTCATGTTCATGCTCGCGGACACATCTCCATTTTACAAGGTATTTGTCTACTTTTTCTCCGATCTCGCTGATGCTCTCGAGTGGAATGATTCCGAGAGTTCCAGCTGGGATTGTTTCTAAGTTTCTCTGGTCGTTATGCATTAGAAAAGTTCCTCCATCAAATCTTTTCGTTTGTTTATAAATACGAAGGCATTATAGCACTTAATCCCCACCTGTGACAAGGGATTTCTGCCGAGTATATGGAATTAAACAGTTTAAATGTGAAAAAACTTATTTTTCAGCAAGTTTTTTGCAGATACGGATGTCTTTGCCAAATAAATGCAAAATGGTGAAGCTGTTAGAAATCCGGGAGAAAATTCGTTCCGAATAGATCGTCGCGATATCAAACAGCTGCAGGTTTGTGGAGATCAGCGTAGATTTCTCTTTGCGGATCCGCTCGTTAAGGCAGACAAAAAACTGGGAAGTTGTGAAATGGTTCGTCAGTTCTGTGCCGAGGTCATCGATGATCAGCAGGTCGCAGTCAAAAATATTGCGGTAGCTCTCCGCAGCCTGTGGATCTTTGGCAAAGGTTTTCTGCGCCAGAAGGTCAAACAGGTGGTGCGCGGAAAAATAAATCACAGAATGTCCGGTGTCCAGCAGTTCTTTGGCTACACAGTTAGACAGAAACGTCTTTCCCACGCCGGTGTCACCGAATAGAAGCAGGTTTTCAAAACTGCTGTCGAAAGTGTCCGCAAACCGGCGGCACTGCAACAGCGCGTTCTGCGCAGCTTCATAGGAAGAGAGCCGTGTATTGTCATCGTAAATATCGTTATCGTAGTAATCCAGGGAAAAGGAAGAAAAGTTTTCCTGTTCCAGAATACCTTTCAGATTGGACTGGGTGTATACCAGATCGATGGCTGCCTGCTTCAGACAGTGGCAGCGTTCATGACCGATGTATCCGGTGTCCTGACAGTCTGGGCAGGTATATGGCGGCTGAAAATAGTCTGCCGGGTATCCGTGAGCCTGTAAAAGCTGTTGCTTCTGCAGGGAAAGAGCCTGGATCTGCTCATGCAGGTCTTCCAGCGCGGATGCATCGCCGTCCAGCAGCTGTCGGGCGCGTTTGACACTTAAGGATGCAATGTCGGCATCCAGTTTCGCGATTTCCGGGATCACCGTGGCAATTTCTTCCCGGCGCGTGTCGATCAGTCGCTGGCGTTCTAACTGCCGGTCCTGATAGCCACGCATGATCTGATCATATTGTGTATTGGTAAGTGGCATAATATCCTCCTGCTTACGTTTGTGGGTTCGAGGTTGGTGTCTGCTGCAGCGATTTTTTCAGAAGCTGCTGCTGCAGATCGTTGTAGTTATTTTCACGCTGTTTGAAGTTTGTGAACTGGCTCTGGGAAGCAGAAGGTGGATTTGGCCGTTCCGAACGGCCTTTCTGATTCTGCTGATAAGCCTCGTCTGCCTTGCGCACATCCTCCATCGTATGTACACCGTTCAGATGCCATTTCTCCAGAATGGAATTGGCATATCCGAAGCTTGCTTCGTGAATGGCGCGGATGGTGCGGTTGCAGGCTTCCTCGATCAGTTCTGTGGAAAATCCTTTCTGCAGGCTCCACTCTTTCAAAAAAACGGTCTCGGAAGGCACCAGATTTCGCCCGCGGATGCCGAAGGCTTTCATGACGGCGTGATACAGGGCACTGTCCTGGCTCAGCGCTTCTTTGGCTTCCGGAATTGTGCGGATCTTGCGCGCGGCAAAATCTTCCGCGATTTTCTGCATATAATGCAGACTGGTGTGTCCCTTTGAGACACTGTCCTCAATCAGATATTCAATGAGTTCTGTGGAAAGCTGCAATTCGTCATACCAGTAAAAAATCATGTTCAGATCCGTCTGGTTCAGCGTTCGTCCAAGGTATTTTTCTGTAATAAAGATCAGTTCCCGAACACCCTGACGTTTGCTGAATTCCATCATGTCGTTGATGGAATACTGCACCTGTTTTTTCGGACTGGCGGAACGGATAAACTGATCTGTGACACTGGATGTTTTTGGATCGTTTTCCACCGAGCCCCGATTGGAAGCCGGTATTGGGGAAACTGCTTCGGAATTACAGGATCTGTTTTGGGGAACATTGCTGTTGCTTTCAGTCTGCGCCTCCGGCCTGACATTTCCCGGAGAAGGGAGATAGGAATCTGAGAGCAGATGGATCCCTGCCAGATTCTGGCTTTCGTCAAAATCCAGACGGAACAGCCGCAGCTTTTCCCAGTATTTTAAGGCACGCAAAATATCTCTCTCGGTGCAGTCGAAATGGTCGGCCAGCCGGGAGAGGGAAAAATCAGAATGTGTCTGATTCATGCAGCGGAGCAGGTAAAGATAGATCTTGACGTACTCGCCGTTTGCCTGTGTCATGTATTGGTCAATAAAAATATTCGGCACGAAAGTAGCGGATGCCGATGCGTCATTGTATAACGTGATTTTTGCCATAATTGCACTCTCTCTTTCGCCTTGAAGTATATCATATTGCCTCAGAAAAGAGAAGAAAAAGATATCCACATCACAGTATTCCGGAGAGATGCTGCAATGTGGATAACATAACATTTTACTTCAATATTAGCTGAGAAAAAATGTTGGCGTACACTGTTTGGAACTGTTACATGTACTGTACTTGAAACAGTACGTTTTTAGCGTTTTCCAAGAAGATGTTCGCCTACCTGATAAATATCACCGGCGCCCATGGTTATCAACAGATCGTTGTCGACACATGTTTCCAGCAGGTAATTCTCGATGGCATCAAAGGACGGGAAGAAGTAACTCTCCGTACCTTTTTTGCGGATATCGTCTGCCAGATCTTCCATATGAATGCCAAGGGTGTCTGTTTCACGGGCTGCGTACACATCTGCCAGTACAACAACGTCTGCCAGGGAAAGTGCATCGGAAAACTGATTCCAGAAAGCTTTTGTACGTGTATAAGTATGCGGCTGGAAAATGCAGATGATCCGGTCATGCGGATAATTGCGGGCAGCAGTTAACGTTGCCGCAATCTCTGTCGGATGATGAGCGTAATCATCAATGATGGTGATGCCGCCGAGTTTTCCTTTGTATTCGAATCGTCTGGCTGTTCCACCAAATGCCTGTAATCCACGGATGATGGTGTCGTTGTCAAAGCCTGCCTCTGTGGCAAAAGCGATGGCTGCAAGTGCGTTTGCAATGTTATGTTTGCCCGGAACGTTTAAGGAAACATGTCCGGCTGCCTGCCCGTGTACGTTATAGGTAAAGGATGCGCATGCCGCTTCATTATAAGAAATATCGGCTGCAGTGTAATCTGCGTTCTCTGTCAGACCGAAAGTAACGACACGTTCCTTTAAATCTGCAATAATTTCTTCCGGATGATCAATCGCTGCGTTCAGGATCAGCACGCCGTCAGCAGCTGTATTCTGAGCAAATTTGTGGAATGAATTCCGGATATCATGAATGTCCTTGAAAAAGTCCAGATGATCTTCCTCGATATTCAGGATGATGCTGTATTTTGGATGGAAGTTCAGGAAACTGTTTGTATATTCACAGGCTTCTGTCAGAAATACATCCGATCCTCCGACACGGATATTTCCACCGATGGCATCAAGCATGCCGCCTACGGAGATGGTCGGATCACTCTCAGCTGCCAGAAGGATGTGTGAGATCATGGATGTCGTTGTTGTCTTTCCGTGGGTTCCGCTGACTGCAATGGATTTTGCATAGTTGTCCATGAGCTGTCCGAGAAATTCTGCACGGGTCAGCATCGGGATGCCTGCGTCGTGGGCTGCTTTCCACTCGGCGTTGTCCGGATGGATCGCTGCGGTATAGACCACAAGCTCAATGCCCGGCTGGATATTGGCTGCGCGCTGACCGATATAGACAGTTGCACCGTTTTTCTCCAGCTGCTCGGTCAGTGCAGATGCCTTGTTGTCAGAACCGGATACGGTAAATCCTTCCTTTAATAAAATCTCGGCCAGACCACTCATGCTGATGCCGCCGATGCCTATAAAATGAATGTGAATTGGTTTTTTAAAGTTAATTTTGTACATAATCATCTACCACCTGTATATTTGAATCATTTTTCTTCCTTATTACTTAGCACATTATACCTCATTGAGGAAAACTTGGCAATGTCACGGCGGGGAAAAAAGTTGTGGTTTCAGAGGAATCAGGCTTAAAGCTTTACATACATTTGACATAAATGCGAATGGTATGGGAGAAATGCGTTGGTCAGACCAAACGTTGTGTAAAATGTCGAAAAAACACTATAATTTTTGGGAAAATTGTGAAATATAATGCACACAGTCAAAAAAATATGTTATAATTTTGCTATCAAATTTAATTTATAGATAACGGTTTGATTCAAAAATATTTCGCCGTTATCGACAAGAGGTGATTTACATGATTCGAAAGGAAATGATTGCAATGCTTCTGGCCGGCGGGCAGGGAAGCCGACTCGGCGTATTGACTGCAAATGTTGCAAAACCGGCTGTTGCATTCGGAGGCAAATATCGTATTATCGATTTTCCGCTCAGTAACTGTATTAATTCCGGAATCGATACTGTAGGTGTTCTGACACAGTATCAGCCACTGCGGCTGAATACGCATATCGGTATTGGTATTCCGTGGGATCTGGATCGTAATAACGGTGGTGTTACGATTCTTCAGCCGTATGAGAAGAGCGGTGGAAGTGAATGGTATTCCGGTACGGCGAATGCGATTTACCAGAATATGAAGTACATAGACAGTTATGATCCGGAATATGTCCTGATCCTGTCCGGTGACCACATTTACAAGATGGATTATGAAGTGATGCTTGATTTCCATAAGCAGAATCACGCAGATGTTACCATCGCAGTTATGCCGGTTCCGATGGAAGAGGCAAGTCGTTTCGGTATCGTCGTAGCAGATGAAGAGAACAGAATCCGTGAATTCCAGGAGAAACCGGCAGAGCCGAAGAGCAACCTTGCATCCATGGGTATCTATATTTTCAGCTGGAAAGCATTAAAAGAAGCCCTGATCGCCAATAAGGATGTGGAGAACTGCGATTTCGGAATGCATGTGATTCCGTATTGCTTCGACAAAGGTGAGCGTATTTTTGCCTACGAGTACAACGGATACTGGAAAGATGTAGGAACCTTAGGCTCTTACTGGGAAGCAAATATGGAGCTGATCGACCTGATCCCGGAATTTAACCTGTATGAGGAATACTGGAAGATCTATACAAAGAGTGATGTGCTCGCTCCGCAGTATATTGCGGCAGACGCAAAAGTGGACAAGAGTATCATCGGTGAAGGTACCGAGGTTTACGGTGAAGTGCACGGATGTGTCATTGGTGCGAATGTAACTATCGGAAAAGGCAGCGTTGTCCGTGATTCCATTATTATGGAAGGTGTAACCATTGGGGAAAATGCTGTGATCGATAAAGCAATCATTGCAGAGGACTGTGTGGTTGGTGACGGTGCCGTACTTGGTTTCGGCGAAGAGAAACCAAACAAGTTGAAAGAGAGCGTTTATGCGTTTGGTCTGGTAACCATCGGAGAAAAATCCGTAATTCCGCCAAATGTACAGATTGGTAAAAATACAGCAATTGCTGGTGTGACAACACCGGAAGATTATCCGGATGGCGTCCTTGACAGCGGGGAATATATTGTTAAGGCAGGTGGCAAATAATGAAAGCAATAGGTATTATTTTAGCAGGTGGTAATAATTACAGAATGAGAGAGCTTTCCGATAAGCGGGCCATTGCAGCTATGCCGATTGGTGGCGGATACCGTGCGATCGACTTTGCGCTGAGCAACATGAGCAATTCACACATCCAGCGTGTGGCAGTACTGACACAGTACAATTCCCGCTCCTTAAATGAGCATCTGAACTCCTCAAAATGGTGGAATTTCGGAAGAAAACAGGGTGGACTTTATATTTTTACACCGACGATCACATCCGATAACGGCAACTGGTATCGCGGAACCGCAGATGCCCTGGCGCAGAATATCGACTTCCTGAAACGAAGTCATGAGCCGTATGTCATTGTTGCCGGCGGAGATTGTGTATACAAACTGGATTATAATAAGGTGCTGGATTACCACATTCAGAAAAAAGCAGACATTACCATTGTATGCAAGGATGTTCTTGCGACAGAGGATGTCAGCCGTTTCGGTGTGGTACAGATGAATGAAGAGTCCAGAATCGTTGATTTTGAAGAAAAACCGATGGTGGCACAGTCTCACACGATTTCTACCGGTATTTATGTACTGCGCAGAAGACAACTCATCGAGATGCTGGAGAAGAGCATGGAGGAGCACCGGTTTGACTTTGTAACCGATATTCTGATCCGTTATAAAAATGTCAAACAGATTTACGGATACAAACTGGACAGCTACTGGAGCAATATCGCCAGTGTAGAGTCTTATTATCAGACAAATATGGATTTTCTGAAACCGGATGTCCGAAATTATTTCTTTCACCAGGAACCATATGTATATTCCAAGGTGGATGACCTTGCTCCGGCCAAATACAACGTGGGAGCAGAAGTCCGCAACAGTCTGATCGCGAGTGGATGTATTATAAACGGAACAGTGGAAAATTCTGTACTGTTCAAACAGGTATTTGTAGGAAAGAACTGCGTAATCAAAAATTCAATTATTTTGAATGATGTTTACATCGGTGATAATACGCATATTGAAAATTGTATCGTGGAGAGCCGTGATACGATTTGTGCAAATACATACTTATGCGGCGAAGATGAGATAAAAATTGTGCGAGGACACAATGAGCGTTACATTATGTAGTACGCCATAGATAGCAGAACGGAAAGGACCGACATTGATGTGACAGCTTAGCATACGAACCGACCTGCTGTGAAGAAAGTAAGAAACACAGGGGAAAAAAAGTATGAATATTACAGATGTGAGAATTCGAAAAATTGACAAAGAAGGAAAAATGAAGGCTGTCGTATCTATTACGATTGATAATGAATTTGCCGTGCATGACATCAAGATCATTGAAGGAGAGAAGGGCGAATTCATTGCGATGCCAAGCCGGAAGAACGCGGAAGGGGAGTACAGAGATGTAGCGCACCCGATCAATTCTGAAACGAGAACACAGATTCAGGAACTGATCATGCAAAAATATCGTGAAGAAATTGCAGAAGCATAAATAATTGTGGTATACTATCCACAACTGCACAAAAAAAGGAGAATCCTGCATTGCAGGAGGCTCCTTTTTTAATCAGAGAAAATTTTGATTTCCTCTGATTAAAAAAGAAGTAGGAGGAATTGGAAGATGTTTTTGATAGCCGGACTTGGAAATCCGACCGCAAAATATGCGAAAACCCGCCATAACGCAGGGTTTGATGTTATTGATGCGATCGCTGATAAATATGGAATTGACATGAATCTGAAAAAAGGAAACGCATTCTGTGGAATGGGATATATCGAGGGACAGAAAGTTATGCTGGCAAAGCCGCAGACGTTTATGAATCTGAGCGGTGACAGTGTCAGTGAGCTGGTGAATTTTTATAAACTGGATCCGACGCGGGAACTGATCGTTGTGTTTGATGATATCAGTCTGGCGCCGGGCAACCTGCGCATCCGCAAGAAGGGCAGCGCAGGCGGACATAATGGTATCAAGGATATCATTGCAAAAACCGGAACGGATCAGTTTGAACGGGTCAAAGTCGGCGTGGGCGAAAAGCCGGCGGGCTGGGATCTGGCGGATCATGTGCTCGGCAGATTTTCACCGGAAGACCGGGAAAAATTTGAGGACGCCGTAAAAGATGCGGTGGACGCCGTGAGCCTGATGATTCAGGACAGAACCGATGAGGCGATGAACCGGTATAATCGTAAAAAGGAGTAATGACATGGATGCTTTTGTATGCCCGTTACATGAACTGAACAGCTTTGAAGAACTGGAGCACTATGCAAAGAAAAGCGGAACCGTGGTCTCTGCCACCGGCTGCACGGATGCCCAGAAACCGCATATGATGTACAGCATCAACAATGGAAAAGGACTTCGTGTTATTGTTACTTTTAATGAACAGAAAGCAAGGGAATTGCTGGACGCGTATCGTTATTTTGACCGGAAAGCCGTATATTTTCCGGCAAAGGATATTCTGTTTTATCAGTCGGATATCCGCGGAAATGCCCTGACTCAGGAGCGCATCCGCGCCTATCGGACGCTGGTGGAAGAGGAAGATGCGGCAATCATCACAACCTTTGATGCGCTGATGGACCGTCTGGTCCGTCCGGAAGTATTCCGGGGGTTTTTATTGAAACTGAAAAGTGAGGATACGATAGATCTGGAAAAACTGCGTCAGCATCTGGTTGGAATGGGCTACGAGAGCGTGTATCAGGTGGATGCGCCGGGACAGTTTGCGGTGCGCGGCGGCATTGTAGATATCTTCGCACTGACGGAGGAATTACCTTACCGTATTGAGTTGTGGGGGGACGAGATTGACTCGATCCGGACCTTTGATCCCGACAGTCAGCGGTCGATGGATGCGCTGGATGAAGTCATAATTTATCCGGCTGCGGAGTTGATTTTGACCAAAAATCAGCAGGAAGTCGGCATGAAACGGATTCAGGAAGAGGGAGCGCGGATTGCAGAGCAATACCGCAGGGACATGCGAACGGAGGAAGCCCATCGGCTCGAAGAGGCGGTAGAACTTGTACGGGAGCAGGTGGAAGAGCTTGGCAGCGTCCGTGCGGCAGAAAGCTATCTGACGTATTTTTATGAGGATACGGTGAGCTTTCTGGAGTTTGCGGATCGCTGCGCAGATCAGAAAGAGCAGAAACTGCTGATCTTTGTGGATGAACCGGCCCGCTGTCTGGAAAAAGCAGGGGCGGTGGAAAAGGAATTCTCCGACAGCATGCAGCAGCGACTGGAAAAAGGATATATCCTGCCGGGCCAGGCGGATATCCTGTATCCGCACGAAGCAGTGACTGCCGGGATGCAGCGGATGGGATGTGTCCTGATCTCTGCCATGGAATTGCGGTCAGAGGGACTGGCACCGGCCCAGAGTTTTTTTATGCAGGTGCATTCTGTAAATGCATACAACAGCAGTTTTGAACTTTTGTCCAAAGACCTTCATAATTATAAAAAGCGCCAGTACCGGGTGATCCTGCTTTGCAGTTCCCGTACCCGTGCGGAACGTATGGCAGATGATCTGCGCCAGGAAGAACTGAACGCATTTTTTTCAGAAGATACGGATCGACAGGTGCAGCCGGGGGAGGTTCTTGTGCTGTACGGCAAGCTGAAACGAGGGTTTGAATATCCGGACATTAAGTTTGTCGTGCTGACGGAAACGGATATTTTTGGTGCGGAGAAGAAAAAACGCAAAAAAAAGAAACTGTACGAGGGCGAGCGGATCCAGAGTTTTTCTGAGCTGAAACCGGGAGATTATGTGGTACATGAGAACCATGGACTGGGTATTTTCCGTGGCATCGAGAAAATCGAAGTCGACAAGACAATGCGTGATTACATGAAGATCGAGTATGACAAGGGTGGCAATCTGTACGTGCTTGCAACTCAGCTGGATCTGATCCAGAAATATGCCGGTTCCGATGCAAAAAAGCCGAAACTGAACCGTCTTGGAGGTCAGGAGTGGACGAAAACCCGTCACCGGGTACAGAAAGCGGTGCGGGAAGTAGCCCAGGAACTGGTGGAACTGTATGCGGTGCGCCAGAGCAAAGAAGGTTTTGAGTACGGACCGGATACTGTATGGCAGCGGGAATTTGAAGAAATGTTTCCATATGATGAGACGGACGATCAGCGCATGGCCATTGAAGCCACCAAGGCAGATATGCAGAGCAAGAAAATCATGGATCGCCTGATCTGTGGGGATGTCGGATTCGGAAAAACGGAAGTGGCCATCCGCGCAGCGTTCAAAGCCGTACAGGAGGGAAAACAGGTGATCTATCTGGTTCCGACAACAATCCTGGCGCAGCAGCATTACAATACCTTTGCGCAGCGGATGAAAGAATTTCCGGTAAATGTGGAACTACTTTGCCGGTTCCGTACACCGAAGCAGCAGAAGCAGACGATCGAAGGATTGAAAAAAGGTCTGGTGGATATTGTTGTCGGTACACACCGGGTGCTTTCCAAGGATGTGGAATGCAAAGATCTGGGACTTCTGATCATTGATGAGGAACAGCGTTTTGGCGTAACTCATAAGGAAAAGATCAAGCAGATGAAAAAAGATGTGGACGTGCTGACCCTGACGGCGACACCAATTCCGCGAACCCTGCATATGAGCCTGATCGGAATCCGTGACATGAGCGTGCTGGAGGAACCACCGCACGACCGTATGCCGATCCAGACTTATGTCATGGAATATGATGAAGAGATGATCCGTGAAGCCATCGAGCGTGAGATGGCAAGGGACGGTCAGGTTTATTATGTATACAATCGGGTCAACCAGATTGCGGAGGTTGCTGCAAAAATTTCGGAGCTTGTGCCGGATGCAGAGGTTGCCTATGCCCATGGACAAATGAGCGAACGTGAACTGGAGCGTGTCATGTACGGATTTATCAATGGGGATGTGGATGTGCTTGTTTCCACGACTATCATTGAGACTGGTCTGGACATCGGAAATGTCAATACAATGATCATTCACGATGCGGACAATCTGGGGCTTTCCCAGCTGTATCAGCTGCGTGGACGTATTGGCCGTTCCAACCGGACAGCGTATGCATTTTTGATGTACCGCAGAAACAAAATGTTAAAGGAAGTGGCAGAGAAACGTTTGTCTGCGATCCGGGAGTTTTCAGATCTGGGAAGTGGTTTCAAGATTGCAATGAAAGACCTGGAGATCCGTGGCGCCGGAAACCTGTTAGGAGAGCAGCAGCACGGACATATGGAAGCCGTTGGTTATGATCTGTACTGTAAAATGCTGAACGAAGCAGTAAAAAGTGCGAAAGGTGAAGTGGTGGAGGAATCCTTCGAGACATCCATTGACATCGAACTGGATGCCTACATTCCAAACAGTTACATTGCCAACGAATACCAGAAGTTGGATATTTATAAACGGATTGCTGCCATCGAAAATGAGGAAGAAAAAGACGAGATGCTGGATGAACTGATCGACCGTTTCGGTGAGCCATCCCGTCCGGTGCAGAACCTCCTGACGGTGGCACAGATCAAGGCGGATGCGCATTGTGTTTATCTGGTGGAGATCAAAGAAGATACGGCGGGCATTACGTTCCGTATGTTTGAACGGGCGAAACTGAACGTGGCAAATCTTCCGTTATTGTTGGATAAAAATAAACCACTCCTGTCGTTTATCCCGGACAAAAAAGAACCTTGTCTGTATTATCGGAAGCAGAAAAACAGTCCGGATACACTGACTGTGATCCGAACCATACTGGATGATTGCCGGGAGATGCTGTTGGAAACCTGAGAAATAAGCGAAAATCATGCATTTCCGGTGTAAAACAGGCTTGCAGTGCCTGTAAAACTACGGTATACTCAAGTGTAAGATTGCTTTCGGCTCCAAAGGCGGTGAGCAACAAATTTGTATAAGAAAGTTACAGTCCGCGTATGTTACTTTTTGTATACACGGATGAGGATAGATGGAGGCAACCATGAAATTTAAAAAATTTGCAGCAATTATTTTAATGAGTGCGATGATCGGTTCCATGACACTGGGCGGATGTG
Organism: uncultured Eubacterium sp.; assembly: GCF_934295145.1. Classification (GTDB taxonomy): domain Bacteria; phylum Bacillota; class Clostridia; order Lachnospirales; family Lachnospiraceae; genus Eubacterium_I. The sequence continues at coordinate 28,946 of NZ_CAKRAS010000021.1, forward strand.
GAATCAAAAAAAGTGCAAATGTGATCACCATGGAAAGTGATTCCGCAGATCCAATCGAGGTAAGCATGGGATACGCAAACTTTGCAGCGCGCATTCAGCAGGCAAATTATGACAATATTTTTGTTGCATATTATGGCGAGGACTACTGGACCAACGATTCCTATGCGCAGGATGGTAAAAATATGCAGGAGTCTGTGAAGGACAGTGTGCTGGAAGAAATCGAGACACAGTGTCTGTTAGAGCAGCATATGTCAGATTACGGTGTGGAAATCACAGACGATGACAAAGCAGCCATCAAGGCAGCAGCAGAGCAGTTTATGTCTGACAACTCCAAGGCAGCCATCAAAGAAGTTGGCGCTACCGAGGAATACGTAGAGCGTTATCTGTATCTGCAGACCGTAGAAAACAGAATGCGTAAAGCAATCCGTGCAACTGCGGATACGAATGTATCTGATGAAGAAGCAGCACAGAAAACTTTTAGTTATGTAAAAATCAGTCTGACAACCTATACAGATGACAGTGGAAATGAGCAAACTTACACTGCAGATCAGGTAACGGTTGTAAAGAAAGATGCAACCGATGCGGCAGACAAAGCAAAGACAGATTTTGACGGTACTGCAGAAGAATATGGCTATACCGTTCAGACTTATTCTTACGGCAGCGATGAAAAGAGCGAGTCCGACGGCGGTTTCTGCGATGCAGTTATCTCCGCAGCAAATGAGATGAAAGCCGGCGATATATCCGGACTGATCGAAGGCACAGACTGCTACTACATCATCCGTCTGGACAGTGAGTATGATGAAGATGCTACAGCAAAGAAGAAAGAAAGTATTATCAGTGACCGTCAGGATGAGGTTTACAAGACTGTGACAGCTGGTTACAAAGATGCAGTTACCATCAACGTGGATGACAAAGAGTGGGCAAAAGTAAAATTTGATAATTTATTTACCGCACCGTCCACCACAGACAATAGTGACAGCAGTGCAGCGGCAGAATAAAAAGATCAGATGAGAGATGACTTCCATCTGATATTGAATGAGAAAAAGGGAAAAGCGGACGATGAAGTCCGCTTTGTTTCCCGTTAAATACAGCACATGGGTTATAGGGTTAGTTGAGAAATGAAAAAAGAGAACGTAGTGTTGATAGGAATGCCGGGTGTTGGAAAAAGTACCGTTGGCGTAGTTTTGGCAAAAGTATTAGGTTATGAATTTGTAGACGCAGACCTTCTGATCCAGAAAGCAGAGGGAAAATTACTGCATGAAATTATTTCAGAGAAAGGCGTAGACGGTTTTATCGAAGTGGAAAACCGTGTAAACAGCCAGATCGATACCCACCGCAGTGTCATTGCCACTGGTGGAAGCGTTGTATATGGAAAAGAAGCAATGGAGCATCTGCGTTCCATTGGAACTGTTGTATATCTGAAACAGAATCTCAGACCGCTGGAGCGCCGTCTGCGCAACCTGAAAGGACGGGGCGTTGTGCTGAAACCGGGACAGACGCTTGCAGACCTGTACAAAGAGCGCGTGGTTCTGTATGAAAAATATGCAGATGTGACCGTTGATCAGTATAAACTGAATGTGGATCAGACTTTGAAGGCAGTACTGCAGGCATTAGAAGCGTTTGATGGAACCGAAAAGGCAAAATCTGAATAATATAAAGCAAAGTTTCTTTTCTATAAGATGTATGTATGTTATAATAAAAGGAACTTTAAGAGAAAACTTTGTTACAGTTCACACGCGCCATTCGCAAAACGCCCTTTGGGCTTCTCCGTAGCTACGCTACTGTTTTTGCTCATAAAAAGGCGCTCCCTTCATCACTATATATCCAGGTAATTCCTCATGCAAGCATGATCATCACCTGAATATTTGTGATGAGTGAACTGTTAAGTTGAAAAATATTCTTGACAAATTTTTTGAGATATAGTTATAATAGCGTGTTTAAATATAGGAACATAGAGGTGCAAGATGGATCAATATGTAATAAAAGGTGGGAGTCCGTTAGTTGGTGAAGTGGAAATCGGCGGCGCAAAAAATGCAGCGCTGGCAATTCTTGCTGCGGCAGTTATGACGGATGAGACCGTTACAATAGATAATTTACCAAATGTCCGTGATATCAATGTTATGCTTCAGGCAATTGAGAACATTGGTGCTACAGTTGAACGTTTAGATGTTCACACGGTCAAAATTAATGGATCAACCATTCACGAAACAAGCGTGGATAATGAGTATATCAGAAAAATACGTGCATCCTACTATCTGTTAGGTGCATTACTTGGAAAGTATAAAGATGCAGAGGTTGCATTACCAGGTGGCTGTGATATAGGAAGCAGACCGATTGACCTGCATCTGAAAGGTTTCCGTGCCATGGGTGCAGAAATCAATATTCACCACGGTCTCGTAGCTGCAAAGGCAGAGTGTCTTTGTGGTACACATATTTATATGGATAAGGTTTCCGTAGGTGCCACCATCAATATCATGATGGCAGCAGCCATGGCAGAGGGTAAGACGATCATCGAGAATGCAGCAAAAGAGCCGCATGTCGTTGACGTGGCAAACTTCTTAAACCGTATGGGAGCAAATATCCGTGGCGCCGGAACGGACGTGATCCGTATTACCGGTGTGGAAAAACTGCACAAGACGGAGTATTCTATTATTCCGGATCAGATCGAGGCAGGTACATTTATGTTTGCAGCAGCAGCGACACACGGTGACGTTACTGTAAAGAACGTTATTCCGAAGCATCTGGAAGCTACCAGTGCAAAGCTCATAGAGGTTGGATGCGAGATCCAGGAGTTTGACGACGCAGTTCGTGTCATTGCGAACAAACCATTACGCCATACACAGGTGACCACATTACCGTATCCGGGATTCCCGACAGATATGCAGCCGCAGATGGGCGTTGTCCTTGCACTTGCAGAGGGAACAAGTACCATTACAGAGAGTATTTTTGAGAATCGTTTCAAATATGTAGATGAGTTGGAGAAGATGGGCGCAAACATTAAAGTTGAGGGTAATATCGCCATCATTAATGGTGTGGACCGTTACACCGGCGCGAGAGTCAGCGCACCGGATCTTCGTGCAGGTGCAGCACTGGTTATCGCCGGACTGGCAGCAGATGGTATTACTATCGTGGATGATATCTACTACATCGAGCGTGGATACGAAGCTTTTGATGAAAAATTCAGAGGTATCGGTGGAATGATGCAGAAGGTAAGTTCTGAGAAAGAGATTCAGCAGTTCAGATTGAAACTCTAGGATGCAGAACATAGTGATTCTGAGAAGCATGTGTCAACTTGTACAGACTGGAATCACGTATTTGATCTTATCTATATTCGACTTGAATGAAGTTCAGAACAGCTATCGATAAAATTTTAACAGGAAGCGGGCAGGAATGAAAAACTGCCCGCATTTTTTGCCTTTTTTGTTATTTGTTCAACATTTTCGGGGAAATTTGTTGGTTGACTTTTCCTATCTCGGAATGTATGATACATAAAGTATGACTGCAATAACGTGAACAATGGGAGTTCACATGTTTCAATTTAGATTAGAATGAGAGAAAAGAACGGAGGATAATTATGGAAAAATTATTATTTACTTCTGAGTCAGTTACAGAGGGACATCCGGATAAAGTCTGCGATGCTGTATCTGATGCAATTCTGGATGCCTGCATGGCACAGGATCCGATGAGTCGTGTTGCCTGCGAGACAGCTGCTTGTACAGGTTTTGTATTAGTAACAGGTGAGATTACTACAAAAGCACAGCTTGATATCCCGTCTATCGTTCGTCAGACTGTAAACGAGATCGGTTACAATGATGCAAAGACAGGTTTCGATGGAAATACATGTGCAGTTATGGTTGCTCTGGATCAGCAGTCCGCTGATATCGCTATGGGTGTTGATAAAGCACTTGAGGCAAAAGAGGGCGCTCTGACAGATGATCTTGATACAGGTGCCGGTGATCAGGGTATGATGTTCGGTTACGCTACAAACGAGACACCGGAATTAATGCCGTACCCAATCTCCCTTGCACACAAAATGGCTCTTCAGCTTACAAAAGTTCGTAAAGATGGTACATTAAGCTACTTAAGACCAGACGGAAAAACTCAGGTTTCCGTAGAGTATGATGAGAACGGCGCTCCTAAGAGATTAGAGGCTGTAGTTCTTTCTACACAGCATGATGATGATGTTACTCAGGAGCAGATCCATGAGGATATCAAAAAATATGTATTTGATCCGATCCTTCCGGCAGAGCTGATCGATGATGAGACAAAATTCTTCATCAACCCGACAGGACGTTTCGTAATCGGTGGACCTCACGGTGATGCAGGTCTGACAGGACGTAAGATCATCGTTGATACTTACGGTGGAATGGCTCGTCACGGTGGTGGAGCTTTCTCCGGAAAAGACTGCACAAAAGTAGACCGTTCTGCAGCTTATGCAGCACGTTACGTTGCAAAGAACATCGTTGCAGCAGGTCTGGCTGACAAATGCGAGATCCAGCTTTCTTATGCGATCGGTGTAGCACAGCCGACTTCTATCATGGTAGATACATTCGGAACAGGAAAACTTTCTGATGAGAAACTGGTTGAGATCGTTCGTGAGAATTTCGATCTTCGTCCGGCTGGAATCATCAAAATGCTTGACTTAAGAAGACCGATCTACAAAGCAACAGCTGCTTACGGACATTTCGGACGTACAGATGTAGATCTTCCTTGGGAAGCAACTGATAAAGTTGACGTATTAAAAAAATATCTGTAATATTAAAAACAGTTACATAAAACGCGTGAAAAACGTCGGATATTTGATAAAAATATCCGGCGTTTTTTTATCTTGCCTGGCGTGGAGTAATGCCATATTTGTCTTTGAACTTCCGATTGAAATAAGAAGCATTTTCAAAACCGGATTTCTGTGCAATCTCCAGGATAGACAGATTTGTTGAAACCAGCAGATTTCTGGCATGTGCCAGCCGGACATCATTCAGATAATGGATATAGCTGATGCCCATATGTGTCTTAAAAAATTTCATGAAGTGTGATTCACTGAAATAACAGGCAGAGGCAATCTGGCAAATGGAAATAGATTCTTCCAAGTGTTCATTTGTGAAAGTGATGATAAATTTCAACTTGTCCAGTGACCGTTGCTGTATGTTGGATAGTTCTTTTTTATCGTCCAGGGACAGAAGCTGGAACATGAACAGAAACAGAGAGCCTTTGAGTGCAAGTTGATATCCGGCAGGTTTTTTGCTGCATAACTGATCCATTGTCCGGATCAGATCATGAATTTTCGGATAGTAGGACAGACGTGGGTGAATGTGGACGACTGTCTGAATTTGCCCTGAGAACAATGGATACAGAAATTTTTCAAAACAGACCTCGTGGTTATCGGAAGAAAGTAATTCCGGGCGAAAAATGATATTTTCATATTCCATTTTCTGACCAGAAATTTCCCTGATGGCATGCAGGTGTTCCGGAAGAACAATAATGATATCTCCGGCTGTGACGTGATAGTGTGTCAGGTCTACAAGAACGGTGCCAGATCCCTTCTGAATGACGATAAGTTCTGCTTCTTCATGCCAGTGAACAGGTACTTCCGTAAAATCATCCGGTATCGTGCACAGATAAGTGTTATAAGGAAACTGATCTTCCGTATGACGTTTTTTTTCGTGGTATTGTTCTGGTTTTGGCTGTTTCATGCTGGACTCCTTTCTGTTTTTGATAGAATTGTACTATAAAAGGATATTATGCTGCAAGAAAAAAATAACGATGCCGTATAAAATATAAGCAGAAACACACGAACAGGAAAAAGTATGATACAATGAATCAAACGGTTCCTGCGTATCAGATTCTTTTGAGAGCACAGACTTTGAGGTCGGGAAGGAATTTTATTATGAAGCTGGAAATGTTAGTATCGAAAAAATTAGGAAAAGCAATTTCAGAAAGCAGTAATCAGGAGATTTACCAGGCACTGATGGCTGTTGTGCAGGATATGGCAGAGCAGAAGGAATCTAATGCAGGGAAAAAGAAAGTATATTATGTATCTGCAGAGTTTTTGATCGGAAAACTTTTGTCTAATAATATGATCAATCTCGGAATATATGAGGATGTCCGCAAAATGCTTGCTGCAAATGGAAAAGATATCTGTGAAATTGAGGAAATCGAGGCAGAGCCATCTCTTGGAAACGGAGGGCTTGGCCGACTGGCAGCCTGTTTTTTGGATTCGATTGCAACACTTGGTTACAATGGAGCCGGTATTGGACTGAATTATCATCTTGGATTATTTCAGCAGAAATTTGCGGATCATATGCAGAAAGAAACAAAAAATCCCTGGATGGATCGAAGTGGCTGGTTAAAACGTACGGATGTCAGCTTCCCGGTGTCTTTTGGAAATATGACATTACAGTCTGTCATGTACGAAATTCTGGTCACCGGATATGGTAACCGTACCAATAAATTACAACTTTTTGATATAGATACTGTGGATGAGAGCATGGTACAGGATGGGATTTCTTTTGATAAAAAAGAAATTGCCAAAAATCTGACCTTATTCCTTTATCCGGATGACAGTGATGAAGACGGTCGCAAGCTTCGTATTTATCAGCAGTATTTCATGGTAAGTAATGGCGCACAGCTGATTTTAAAAGAGTGTGAAGCACGGGGATGTAACCTCTATGATTTGCCGGATTATGCAGTCATCCAGATCAATGATACACATCCGACGATGATCATCCCGGAGCTGATCCGTTTATTAATCGCCCGGGGACTTTCTGTGGATGATGCAATTGATGTGGTAAGCCGCACCTGTGCATATACCAATCATACCATTTTGGCGGAAGCATTGGAAAAGTGGCCACTGCATTATCTGCAGGAAATCGTACCACAGCTGGTGCCAATTATTGAAATTTTAGATGATAAAGTACGGCGGAAATATGCGGATGAAAGTGTGGCTGTCATTGACCGTAACGACGTGGTTCATATGGCACACATCGATATTCATTACGGATTCAGCGTAAATGGCGTTGCAGCTTTACATACAGAAATCCTGAAAGAGACAGAACTTCATAATTTTTATCAGCTTTATCCGGAAAAATTTAACAACAAGACAAACGGAATTACGTTTCGCCGCTGGCTGCTTCATTGTAATCCATTGCTTGTAGATCAGATCACGGAGTGGATTGGTGATGGATACAAAAAAGATGCAGCAGAGTTAAAGAAGTTGGAGAAATTTGTGGAGGATGAAGAGTCACTGCAGAATCTTCTGCAGATAAAAAAAGAAAATAAACATCAACTGGCAGAGTATCTGAAACGGACACAGGGCATAGAACTGAATGAAGATTCTGTGTTTGACATTCAGATTAAACGGCTTCATGAGTATAAACGACAGCAGATGAACGCATTGTATGTGATTTATAAATATCTGGAAATAAAAAGCGGAAAATTACCAAAGACTCCGATCACGGTGATTTTTGGCGCAAAAGCGGCACCGGCTTATGTGATCGCCAAAGATATCATTCATCTGATCCTCTGCCTGCAGGAACTGATCAATCAGGATCCGGAAGTAAGTCCGTATCTGAATGTGGTCATGGTAGAAAATTATAACGTTACATTAGCAGAAAAACTAATCCCGGCATGTGATATTTCGGAACAGATTTCACTTGCATCCAAAGAGGCAAGCGGAACCGGAAATATGAAATTTATGTTGAACGGAGCAGTGACACTTGGAACAGAAGATGGTGCAAATGTGGAAATCCATCAGTTTGTCGGAGATGACAATATCTATATCTTTGGTGCAAAGAGTGATGAAGTAATTGCACATTATGAAAAAAGTGATTACAGACCATCCGATTATTATACAAAAAATCCGTTGATCCAAAAGGCTGTGGAATTTATCACTGGTCCACAGATGATGGAGATTGGAAAGAAAGAAAATTTGGAGCGTTTAAGCAGTGAACTGAAAAATAAAGACTGGTTTATGACATTCCTGGATCTGGAAGATTATATCCGAACAAAAGAACGGGCACTGGAAGATTATACAGACCGCAAAACATGGGCAAAGAAAATGCTGGTGAATATCAGTAATGCAGGGTTCTTTTCTTCTGACCGTACCATCCGGGAATATAATCAGGATATATGGAAATTGGGGGAGTAATGTATGCTGACAATTCTGGTAGTAGATGATGAAAAACTGGAGCGAAAGGGAATTCGTTTTCTGCTGAACCGGCGCAGTGAAGAGATGGAGATTTTGGAGGCCGCCAATGGAAAGGCGGCCTGCGAAATTTTGCAGCGTCGGACAGTGGATATTATGCTGACTGATATAAAAATGCCATTTATGGATGGTATTGAGCTGGTTTCTGTGGCTCACAAATTACAGCCGGATCTGGAAATGGTAATTTTTTCCGGATATGGTGAGTTTGAATATGCGAAAAAGGCAATGGCTTCCGGCGTTTCAAACTATGTGCTCAAGCCGGTGGATCCTGCCGAGTTCGAAAACACGCTGAATCATCTGGTAGAGAAAATTACTGAGCGGAGAAATGAAGCACAGCGCAGTCAGTGGAATCAGGATTCTCTGGAAAATTATTTTCTTTTCAGATACCTTTGTCAGGGAAATGACGATCTGTTAAATAAAATCAGTGGAAAGATCAATATTGACCGTTGGAATCAGATCAGAGGTTTGTTTTTAATTGAGAGTGAAGACAACTTTTTTGAAGAATCAGAAGAAGTTTTTATTCAAAAACTGACAGAATATAGCAAGCAGAAATTATCTTTTTTAAATCTGGCACAGAATCAGGAACTCTGTGTCCTTTTTGGCGTATGTGAGCAGAAAGTTTTTGCAACAGATTTAGCGGAATGGATGAATCACGCGTTTGGGAATCGTTTTTATGTGGCAGTCGGTCAGCCGGTTACGGATCGAAGGGAACTGCCGGATCGTTTTCAGATGCTTGAAAGTCTGATAGAAAATAAATTTTATCAGAAGGAAACAAGAGTATTTATGCCGGATCATGTATCAGAAGATACCGGGAGTGAGCAGTTCCTGGATGAAACGATTAACCGGATGATCGAAAATATCCGAATGGATGATATGACTCATCTGTGGGAACATTTTCGTATTTTGAAAAATGGTATGGGAGAGCTGAGCAGCTATTCGCAGATTTATACGAGATTTTTGTTTTCCAATCTGGTAAAAGAATTTTTTACGCATCAGCATCAGGACAGAAAAAAACTGGAAACAGCGGTTCAGAAGGTATACGAAATGCAGTCTGTGCAGGATGTGATAAATCTTGTGGAAACACTCATCCAGAATATGGAAGAACGTCTGGCAGCCAACAATGATGGTGCCAGAAATGAAGTTGCACAGGCAAAAAGTTATATTTATGAACATTACAGTGAGGATATCAGTGTGGAAAAATTATCCGAACTGGTGTATTTGTCACCGGGATATTTCAGTTATATATTTAAGAAAGAAACCGGGGATACGGTGAGTCGTTTTATTCGGAATTACCGGATGGAGCAGGCAAAAAAACTGCTTTCCGATACCTCTATGAAGATTGTGCAGATATGTAAAGAAACTGGTTTTTCAAATGTATCTTATTTTTGTAAAAATTTCCGTGAGTATTGTGGATGTAGTCCAGAACAGTATCGAAAGGGTGGAATGACAGATGCGCAGACTGAAACAGTTCTTTCATAAACTATCCATTCGAAAAAAGATGCTGACAATCCTGTGTCTTGTCGGCATGGTTCCGGTTTTTGTATTGGGCATTTCACTTGGATTCAATTCCTATCGCACAGTGCTCAAGTACAGGGAAAAAGATATGACGAATACATTGCAGCAGGCCTGTGGGATTGTAGATTATCAGATGTATACCTGCCAGCAGATGATGAATTATTTCGTATACAACCAGGATGTCATCAATTTTCTGGAGTGTGATCCGACAAAGAAGACACAGCGTTATGAACTCTATCAGGAAGTATCAAATACCATCGGTGCGTTGAAGTATCAGAATCTGATCATGGAATCTGTTACCATCTATTCCGAGGGCATTCAGCAGTCTTTCGGAAATGAAACGCATCCGCTGGAGGATCTGTATGAAGAGTCCTGGTATCGAGATGAAATCAGGGATAAGGAATGGGTATTTGATGAAAGTACATTAGACCTGATTTCAATATACAAAATTCCAAGTTATTCCGGAATTGAAAGTTATGTGGCAGTACGCACGGATATTCCGACATTATTTGAATCGTTAAACCAGCTTGCAGTGGATCAGTATGGTGTTCATGTGCAGACGCAGAACGATGAAATATGGAATTTTTCCGGGAAAAAATGTACAGATAAAAATGGAATATATGTAAGTTTTACAGAGAATAAAAAGGATTATTTATGGGTACAGCAGGATCTGAATCAGATGGATGCGACAGTTACTTATTTTCAAAAGAAATCCAACTTAAGTCCATTTTCCGGAAGAGCGTTTCTTATGATCGCTGTGCAGGTAGGAGCCTGTCTGGTCTGCATTATTCTGCTGGGAAGAAGATTTGCAAAATATTTATCCAGACCATTAGAAGAACTGACAGAAGAAATCCAGTCTATGGATGAAACAAACATTCAGGCAACACTTCACAGCAACCGTGAGGACGAGGTAGGAATCCTGATCAACAGTTATAACCATATGATGCAGCGGATCCAGGAACTGATCTGGGAAAACTATGAAACGCAGATTGCCCGGAAAGAATTTGAAATGAAAGCACTGCAGGCTCAGATCAATCCGCATTTTTTGTATAATTCCCTGTCGATGATCAACTGGAAGGCAATTGAGGCCGGAGAAGAGGAAATCAGTCAGGTGACGCTTGCGCTTTCTGCATTTTACCGGACAACTTTAAATAAAGGAAGAACATGGATCAGCCTGCGGCTGGCACTTCAGAACATTCAGGCTTATGTACAGCTGCAACTCTGGATGCATGATAATGATTTTAAAGTGCATTATGATGTAGATGAAAAATTGCTGGATTATGAACTTCCGTCACTTATTTTCCAGCCATTTGTAGAAAATGCGTTAGAGCATGGCCTTGATATTAAGGAGGATCCGGATCATCAGATCTGGTTCCGTATCTGGGAGGAGACAGGTTCCGGGGTGATTTATGTCAGCATCCGTGACAATGGCGTTGGGATGGATGCAGATACGCTTGCACATGTTCTGGAATATCATGCTTTGGGATATGGTGTCAAAAACGTAAACGACAGAATGAAACTGAGCTTCGGGGAAGCTTATAGCATTCAGATCAAAAGCGAACTTGGAAAAGGTACTGAGGTGTTATTGCATTTTCCAAAGGTACAGAAGGGAGAGGACAATGAGTCATAGCAAAAGAAGAGCACAGGCTATTGTTATCGGAATGATGTGTGTACTTCTCGGTGTGGCATCATTTGAAATTAACCGTGATGTGGCAAAACAGAAAGCGGAGGAAAAGGTAGCCAGATCCTGGGAGAAAGCGGAGAAATCACCACTGATACCCTATCCGGAGACAGTGACCTATACACTGGCTAAAATGACTGCTTCCGGTAATTCCGGTATGCCGGATGGCGATACTTATGAGGACAATGCTTATACACGATATTTGAAAAAAACACTTAATGTACAAAATGAAGACGTCATGGAAGTATCAGGGGATGAAAATTATTATCTGTATATCCAGCGGATGATTGCTGAAAATACTCTGCCGGATGTGATGCTGGTATCTGGTCCGGAGGACGTAGAAAAACTGGCAGAGTATGGCATGATTGAAGATTTATCAGATGCTTATCAGGAGGCAACTTCCAGTATGATCAAATCCATGTACAGCAGTTATGGAAAAGAATTACTGGAATCTGTGACCATTGATGGAAAATTGATGGCACTTCCTTCCACGCAGGTTTATTATGGATGCAACCTCTTCTGGGTGAGGGAAGACTGGAGAAAAGCGCTTGGACTTCCGGAACCTTCGACGCTTGCTGATGTGGAGCAGATTATACAGGCATTTCGGGAAAATGATCCGGGAGGACATGGAAATATCGGATTGCCATGTATGGCAACACTGTATGGGGACGGTTCTTCGAATTTTTCTGTGGATCCTGTTTTTTCCGTATTTCATGCCTATCCGGGAATATGGCTGCAGGATAGTGATGACGGTTATGTCTATGGATCATTAACGGAAGAGACACGGCAGGCACTGGAATATCTTCATGGATGGTATGAAAATGGTATTCTGGATCAGGATTATATGATGCGGACAACGGGAGAAATCGGAGAACTGATACGTGATAACCGCTGTGGAGCCTTTTTTGGCTGGTGGTGGGCACCGAATAATCCGCTGATAGAAGCGGTGGAGGCAAATCCGGAGGCAGAGTGGAAACCATATGTGATCACGGATGAGCATGGTGAAGTTCATTCTTACATATATGGAAAAACATCTCCCTGTATTGTGGTGCGAAAAGGATATGAGCATCCGGAGATCGTCATGAAGATTATGACCGCACTTTTTGACAATGCGCGATACCGTCACGATGGAAGTGAAGAAATTGATCTGTACCAGAAACGCGGGGTGGACACCACGGCACGTCCTCTTGTGGCAAACTGTGATTTCAGCAATGCTGTGTTTACAACGACAGATCATATCTGGCTGGCCTTGCATTATCCGCGTCAGACAGATTCTATGAATTCCCTGGAATCCGCTTATTATGACAGCTGTCGCAGATTCCTTGATGGAGACAGGGATCCTGTTTACTGGGCTGCTTATGCCTCACGAATCCAGGCAGTACGGCTGATTGAAGATGCAGATGTGTCTTATGTCAATAAAGACTATGTACCGTATTCGCATCGGGAGTTACCACAGGATATGACAGATATGGAGACACTGGCTTTTATGAAGATTATTACAGGAGAAGAACCAGTATCTTATTTTGATATTTTTACAGAATCGTGGAAAAAGAACATGATTCTTGAAAATCTTTTGTATTAAAAAGGACTCTCTTTCTATAAAATTATAAGTATCAAAGAGGTACGCACTTGATACGATAATGAAAAGGAAAGAGGGTATTTTTTATGAAAATGAAAAAATTTTTGGCAGTGTGTCTGTCCGCATTGACAGTAACCGGAATGTTAGCAGGCTGTGGTGGAGCGAAAGGCGGAGATACTTCTTCCGCAGGAGCTGAGAAAGCAGGAAGCAGTGCAGAAGGTTCTGTATATTACCTGAATTTCAAACCGGAGATTGCAGATCAGTGGGAAGAAATTGCAGCAAAATATACTGAGGAGACAGGTGTTCCGGTAAAAGTAAAGACAGCAGCATCTAATCAGTATGAGCAGACACTGAAATCAGAGATGGCTAAAAGTGATGCACCTACCTTATTCCAGATTAACGGACCGGTTGGATATCAGTCCTGGAAAGAGTATTGTGCAGATCTGAAAGATACTGATTTTTACAATATGCTGGTAGATAAAGACCTTGCAATCACAGAAGGAGATGGCGTATACGGCATTCCGTTTGCAGAAGAAGGATACGGCATCATCTATAATAAAGAAATCATGGATAAGTATTTTGCACTTCCGGGCGCAAAAGCAACATCCATGGATGACATCAAAAACTTTGATACATTAAAGGCAGTTGTAGAAGATATGACAGCGCACAAAGATGATCTTGGTATTGATGGTGTATTTGCTTCCACATCCTTTGCACCAGGTGAAGACTGGAGATGGCAGACACATCTGATGAATCTTCCGATTTACTATGAGTACAAAGATGCAGATGTAAAAGATGAGGATGAAATTACTTTCAAATATAATGAGAACTTTAAAAACATTTTCGATCTGTATCTGAACAACTCAACGGTTGAGCCTACAATGGTTGGTTCCAAGACAGTAGATGATTCTATGTCAGAGTTTGCATTAGGAAAAGCAGCTATGGTTCAGAACGGTAACTGGGCATGGTCTCAGATCAGCAAAGTAAGTGGTAACGTAGTAAAAGAAGAAAACGTGAAATTTATGCCGATCTATACAGGTGTAGAAGGCGAAGAGACACAGGGACTGTGCATCGGTACAGAAAACTACATGTGTGTAAACAGCAATGCATCTGAGGCAGATCAGAAAGCATCTCTGGATTTCCTGAAATGGGTGTTCAGTTCTGATGAAGGAAAAGAGATGGTAACAAATGATCTTCAGTTTATTACACCGTTCAGCACATTTGGCGATGATGAGATTTCTTCTGACCCGTTAGCACAGGAAGTAGTAAGATACATGAAGGATGATTCCCTTACAACTGTACCGTGGAACTTTACAACATTCCCAAGCCAGACATTCAAAGATGATTATGGCGCATCTCTTCTTGAGTATGCAAATGGCAATAAAGAATGGGATGCTGTAGTATCAGATACAGTAGATGAGTGGGCATCTGAGAAAGAAGCAACAGCTGAGTAGTGTAGTACATAGAATTCTCAAAGGGCAGGAGGCGGTCATCGGTCGCCTCCTCTTCTGCTTTAGGAAGAAAAACATTGTATCCGTAGGGAGGGAGATTTATGCAAAAGACATATAAAAAATATTTTGCTCTTTTTGTATTACCTACATTGATTGCATTTACCCTGTTTTTTATCATTCCATTTATTATGGGAATCGTGCTTTCGTTCTGTAAATTTACGACAGTTACAAATGCACACTGGGTTGGAATTGCAAACTATGTAAAGGCATTTTCAAACAAAGATTTTATTAATGCATTGTTATTTACCGTGAAATTTACGGTTGTGTCTGTAATTACAATTAATGTAATTTCTTTTGCCCTGGCATATGGACTGACACGGGGATTAAAAGGAACCAATATTTTTCGAACCATTTTCTTTATGCCAAACCTTATCGGAGGAATTGTACTTGGCTATATCTGGCAATTGCTGATCAACGGCGTGCTGGCACATTTTAATGTAACAATCACAGCAGACCCGAAATATGGTTTCTGGGGCATGGTCATTCTGACAAACTGGCAGTTGATCGGATATATGATGATCATTTACATTGCCGGTATTCAAAATATACCGACAGAATTGATTGAGGCAGCTGAAATTGATGGTGCCAATAAATTCCAGACATTGTACAAGATTATTATTCCGATGACAATGCCATCTGTTACCATCTGTCTGTTCCTGACACTTACGAACTGCTTCAAACTGTTCGATCAGAACCTGGCATTAACAGCAGGCGGACCGGCAAAGAAAACCGCAATGCTGGCATACGATATTTATACGACATTCTACAACAGGAACGGCTGGGAAGGTGTCGGTCAGGCAAAAGCGGTTATTTTCTTTATTATCGTAGCAGCAATCTCACTGACACAGTTATACTTCACAAGACGTAAGGAGGTTGAGAACTAATGCTGAAAAAGAGAAAACAAAACAAAAATGAGATCATTGAAAATCCGGCAGTATCAAAAGGTACCGGTATTGTGATCACGATTGTGATGACACTTTTAGCTGTGGCTTTCCTGTTCCCGATTTTCCTTGTATTGATGAATTCTTTTAAAAACAAACTTTATATCAGTGATGCACCGTTCGCATTGCCAAATTCGGATACTTTTTCCGGAATGTACAATTATGTGAACGGTATTCAGAAAACAGGACTGCTGGTAGCAGCCGGAAGATCTGCTTTTATTACTATCTGCTCTGTAATCGTAATCGTGCTTTTGACTTCTATGGCTGCATGGTGGATTACAAGAGTTACATGCAAATTATCCACAGTATTGTATTATCTGTTTGTATTTGCAATGATCGTTCCATTCCAGATGGTTATGTTTACACTGTCTAAAGTGACAGATTTTCTTCACCTTGGCAATATGTTTGGTATCATACCGGTTTACCTGGGATTTGGTGCCGGGTTGTCGCTGTTTATGTTCTGTGGATTTATCAAGGCGATTCCGATTTCTCTGGAAGAAGCTGCAATGATCGATGGCTGTACACCGGTTCAGACTTATTTTAAAGTAATAGTCCCGATGCTCCGCCCAACCATGATCACAGTTGCAATCTTAAATGCGATGTGGATCTGGAACGACTACCTGCTTCCGACGCTGGTACTTGACAGTGAAAAGCCAACCATTCCAATGGCAGTTCAGTATCTGCGCGGTGGCTATGGTTCCATTGATATGGGCGCAATGATGGCAATGCTTGTACTTGCAATTTTACCGATCATTGTATTTTATCTGACCTGTCAGAAATATATTATCAAAGGCGTAGCTGCAGGAGCAGTCAAAGGTTAACAAACGCTCAAAAGTCCTTTTTGTTACAGCAGTGCAGCAAAAAGGGCTTTTTATTTGACAGGAAATTACTCGAATTTCCTAATATTGAAAAGAATAAATGTGTAGAACGCGAGGATATAAACTATGAGAACAAGTGGAATTCTGATGCCGGTATTTTCTCTTCCATCCGAATATGGAATAGGATGCTTTTCAAAAGAGGCTTATCAATTTGTAGATTTTTTAAAAGAGTCAGGCCAAAAAAACTGGCAGGTACTGCCTCTTGGACAGACAAGCTATGGGGATTCCCCGTATCAGTCTTTTTCATCTTTTGCCGGAAATCCGTATTTTATCGATCTGGAGCAGCTTGTGGAGCAACAGCTTTTGACGAAAGAGGAGTGTGACAGTTTGGATTTCGGGAAGAATCCGGAATCCATTGATTATGCAAAGCTTTATCAGAACCGATATAAAATTTTGCGCATGGCGTGCAATCGTTTTCTGAAGCAACCGTCAGATGATTTTTGGACTTTTTGTCAGGAAAATGACTGGTGGCTTGGAAATTATGCATTGTTCATGGTAATAAAAAATATGCATAAAGGAGCAAGCTGGCTGCAATGGGAAGAAAAATATAAGAGACGGGATTTTGCAGCTCTGGATCAGGTATGGCATGGGCAGCATGATGAAATACAGTTTTACCAGTTTCAGCAGTATCTGTTTTTCTGCCAATGGAAAAAACTGCATGCGTATGCGGCGCAGGCGGGCATTCAGATTATTGGGGACATTCCGATTTATGTGGCACTGGACAGTGCAGATGCCTGGGCAGAACCGCAGCTGTTTCAATTTGATGAGGAACTGAAGCCTGCCGCTGTGGCGGGATGCCCGCCGGACGCATTTTCCGCGACCGGACAGTTATGGGGCAATCCGCTGTATCGCTGGGAGTATCACCGCCAGACCGGTTATGCGTGGTGGATTCGGAGAATCGCACAGTGTCTGAAATTATATGACTGTGTCCGCATTGATCACTTTCGCGGATTTGATGAATATTACAGTATTCCGGCAGGGGATGAGACGGCAGAACACGGACACTGGGAGCCGGGGCCGGGCATGAGTCTGATGCAGGTTTTAAAAGATGCGCTGGGCGATGTAAATGTAATTGCAGAAGATCTGGGATTTTTAACTGATAGTGTACGTCAGTTGTTGCATGACTCGGGTTTCCCGGGAATGAAAGTGATCCAGTTTGCTTTTGACTCCAGGGAAGAGAGTGATTATCTCCCACATAATTATGAGAAAAACTGTGTAGTGTATACAGGAACACATGATAATGATACCCTCTGCGGCTGGTATAAAGTTTTAGATCCGGATGATCTGAAATTATCGCAGAAATATATGAACAATGCAAATACACCAAAGACACAAATTCATTGGGATTTTATCCGTCTGGCACTGGCGAGTGTGGCAGACTTGTGCATTATCCCATTGCAGGATTACCTTGGACTTGGAAGTGAGACAAGGATCAATACACCATCTACGCTTGGAAATAACTGGCGTTGGAGAATGAAATCCGGATGCCTGACAAAAGATCTTGCAGAGCAGATCAAAGAGATGACAAAATTATATGGACGATAAGAAACTGCCCTTCGGGGCAGTTTTTTATTTGATAGGAAATTACGATGAATTTCCTATCAAACAAAAGCACTTCGTGCAAACGATGCGCACTCGCACGAGAAGAAATTATTGCTTCGCAAGCGTGCTCGGCGCGGGCAAG
>NZ_CAKRAS010000022.1 GCF_934295145.1 uncultured Eubacterium sp.
ATGCAGGAAAAGGGACTTGAACCCTCATGACTGCAATAGTCACACGGACCTGAACCGTGCGCGTCTGCCAATTCCGCCATTCCTGCATATCAAATTGCTTTGCTGCCCCGCAGCTGACAAAGCATATAATACAACAACGCCATTTAAATGTCAACACTTTTTTCGTGTTTTTTGAAATGTATGTTTTTTATATTTTTTTCACAAAACTGTTGACATTATACCCGTCTTTTGGTATCATTCTTTCTTGTCGGAAACAAATAAATACGACACATGCGGAAGTGTCGGAACTGGCAGACGAGCAAGACTAAGGATCTTGTGACTATTGCAGTCGTGTGGGTTCAAGTCCCATCTTCCGCATTACTTATTTTGGTGCGAAAGCCTTATAAATCAAGGCTTCCGTGCTTTTTTTGTTTTTAAACTGTTTGAACACCCTTGAACACGTTGACATCTGGCATTTTGCCACTGATTGCTGTTTCGTAAGCAGATACCCTATCTTGCAGCGGTTCCGTTGCAAAAATGTAACTCTGCTGTGTCGTAGAAATATCTTTATGCCCTGCAAATATTCTGATTTCCTCATCTGACAAAAGCTTCGATGCTGCAAAATTCGAAATACACGTTTTTCTGATACTGTGATTTCCTGTGAATTAACCGCATAATGTTTTAAACTCGTGCCAATCCCAAGACTCTGTACACCATCGATATATCCCGTTGCCAGCTTTCCGGTCAGATACGGATCTTCGCTGAAATATTCAAAATTCCTTCCGCATAACGGGGAACGCTTGATATTGATCCCACATCCTAATACCATGGAAATCTGTTCTTTTTTTGCTTCCTTTGCAATTGCCTTCCCCCATCTTTTTCACCAGCTCCGGATTCCAACTGCAGGCAATGGCACTCGCCGGCGGGAAACAGGTTGCCGGTTTGCTGGTCTCAATATCTCCGACCTTCTCCTGCTCCAGTTTCCGGATTCCATGCGGGCCGTCCGTCATCATAACAGAAGGGATCTTTCCATTACAGTCATAGGTATGCCAGTCACCAACGCCGCCCAAAAGCCGGATCTTTTCCTCTATCGTCAACTGCCCGCATATTTTATCAACATTCATGATCATCACCCCTCTCCTACTGTTTCGAAATCCGATATCAATTTTTCACTTACCCATGAATTACTGGAAAATGCAGAAAATGAACTGCTGCATACACCTTATGCACAGGAAAAAGCACAGAATCTGCTGACTCATTCTGACTACAGCCTCGGAGAGATCAGTACCTATCTTAATTTTTCATCTCAGAGTTATTTTATTTCTATTTTCAAAAAATACACCGGGGTGACTCCCGGACAGTATCGCAAGAAGCATCGGCAGGTTAGCTGGTAACAGGGCAGAAAAATACCTCTCTGTTTCCAGAGAGGCATTGCCACCACGGTATTATTTTTTATTCCCAATCAAATTCATCAATGCTGTTTTTGATCTCCGCCGAAACAGAACTGTCATTTTTCAAATCGCGCATAAGTTCAGCAAACATTTCACGCCTTGGATTTTCCGTATCATTATAACAGCGGTGCGCCATCCAGATATTATGTGAAGTTGGATTTTTTCTTACCGAAGAAATCAGTAATTCTTCATACCCATGTTTATAAAATTGCTCCACAAAATGAACCAGATCACCTGGCATTCCAAAATCAACCAATGGATTTGTAGCTATGATCTCTAAAATCGACTCCACTAATTCAAAAGGCTCTGAATATTGATTAATAGCATCTATCAGATCATCCTCAATATAATATTCTTCGTATGGTTTTGCTGCATTTTTCAAACCAGTAATTATCTGCTCTTTTGTCATAAATCCAATTCTCCTCTAAAAATCCGCTTTTCTAAAAATTATCTATTGCATTTTGTAAATTATCTTTAAAAAATTCATAGAAATTCTCAAAACGCTCCAATACACCATCTTTATCATATTGACTCCATGATGAAATTTTTCCACTCACACTATCAATACAATAATAAAATTCATCACAATCTTCTATAATGATATACTTCTCTGGCAAACCATTTTTTCTTTGTTCCAATGTTATTTCTACAAATTCTGATTTCCCGTTCTTACAATACCCCATTATGTCGAACCAATATCCACCACAGCCATATTCTTTTAAAAACCATATAAAAGGATCTGGAATTTTTAAAACTAACTTCTGTTCTGCCTGTGTTATTTCGGCATCTGTTGCTCTTTTTCCTAAAAAAGCATTTCCAAATATAGCCTGATTTTGTTGGATTATAAATTTTAATTTTTTTTGTTCTTCTGAATAACTTTCTTTGTGCGTTTCGTTCTTCTTTTTAAATTTATCCAGCAGTCTCATATCCATCCCGTCCCTTTATTTCTCAGCAGATAATATTTCTTTTAACTCATCAATGGTTTTATCCAAAATATCCGATGATATCGGATATTTTCCGGCTTCTCTATGCGCTATTGCCTCTTCCAGTTTTAATAATCTCCAACTTCTTGCCCTTGCTTTACTGTTTGCATCAAGATTACTTTGAATATTCACATCTATTGTTTTTGTAAACCATTCTACACCATTTATGTATAACTCTGGGTGTCTATATTTATTGACAAACTTAATAATCTCCTGGCTTTCCTTCACCTTCCCCATTTCCCTGAGTATTCGTGCTTTTAAACAGTAGGCATGATCTATGTTGCTCCAAAGAGTATAATTGCCATCAAATTTTTCATTTGCAAATAAATCACAAACAGAGATTGCTTCCTGAGTGTATCCATAAATATATAACCAAACCGCTAATTCCGTAATAAAACCTGTATCTTTTGCAGACTTCATGCTGCATTTCTTCAATATCTTTTTACAGTCCTTTTGGATGCCTTTCTTATTTATGTTTGACATTATTTCCTGAATAAGCTCATTCATTTTATAATCCCGCCAAACTTTCCAATTCACTTAACGAAAGACCTTTTACTAAAATACTATCTTCCTTTGAATCAAGCGCATATTTTTCAATATTCTTTAATGCCATAAAATAATCTGCATCTCCGATAACCGTATCTTTTGTGGTACTGACAAGCACTAATTTCCATTCAGATACAACCTTACCGTCTACCAGATATTTTTCCCACGGAGATTTAAGTAAAACCGTTTCCGTCCCCTCTGTCAGTGCAATCGCACCAAACGGTGTACCATCTGGTTTTCCATAGAAGTTCGGTGTTGCGATATATGCATTGCTCCAATCTACTATTCCTTTTTTCCCTTTTAACTTATCGAATAATCCCATGATGATATCTCCTTTACAATTACTTGATTTAATATTAACCGCATTATAATTAACCTTGATAACTCAATAAATCATCTCTGAAATTTTCCCAATCAAATTTTCCTTTCGATTTAATTTTTCTCACAGCTCTGATTATCATTTGCTGAATCAATTCTATTTTTCCATTACTGTCAGCATTATAATAATTGTCAAAATCCATTCTAATATCGATCATCGCACAAGATCCTAATCCCACTACCTGGACTTTCTCTTTCCACATTCCCTGATCGTATATTTCTTTTGGTGCAATAACAGGTGTAATTCCGATAATATTCATACTTTCACTGTATTCCCTGGTTTTAAAAAAATCATGTAACTGCTGACAGTATTTATATACTTCATCATCTATACCATAATGATCTGTAAAATATGCCGGAGAATTAATATTTAACTCCATAAAAACTCCCTCTCAAAAAAGAATTTGGTTTACTGATTTTTCGCCATTTCTCTCCAATAGTTCTTTAACATTTTCAATATTCTTTTGGCATCATCAATTTCCGTTTTCTGATTATATTCTCTCATTTCGGTGAAAGTTCCGGATTCGCTTACAATCCCCAATAACCATTTTCCCAATACATTCTTTTTATACTTGAAAATCAAACAGTTTATACCGTCCTCATCTGTAAATGCATTTGTATATTCTATCTTCGCCGGTTTCTTTCCCAGTTCACTTGGATCAGATAACCAATCTTCCAATTCTTCCATTGCATTTTTAATTGTTTCGTTCATAACCATACCTCCAAATTTTATTATTTATTTCTTCTTTTTCAAATATTGTTCTAAAATACTTGTCAAAAATGGACTGTTCTGAGGTTTTCCGCCAAATGTTTCATATGCCCAGATGACTTCACGTTCTACCTGTCCATATTCAGCTTTTGCCAGCACATCATATTTAAAATTAATTTTAAAATCTCCTGTGTTTTTTACAGAAAGACATAACTGCTCCCATGGTTTTTGATGATTTTGAATAAAGCAGTCATATATTTTAAACAATACCGCATCCATTTCATTACTACATTGATCCCCAAAAGATTTCAGATCAAAACATTTGATATATTCATCCGAACCGGTGCTTTTTACAAAAAAGACAGACGACCAGCTCCTCTTTTCTTCCTCTACCTCGCCAAGATAATGAAATTCCTCCCAGTCCTCTGGAATGGAAGATATAATAACATTTGCTAATTCGCTGTATAAATTGCTTAGTATTCGTTCAAACTGATCATTTACTTGTGATTCCACGGATTTTTCATTTTCTGATTGAATTTTCTCTTTCTTAATTTTATCAAACAATCCCATACCTATCTTGCCTCCTCTGCTGTTCTGTCTTTCTGATCTATTTTTTTGCATAGATTCTATAAAAGCTATGGCATTTTTACAATTTCAAAAACACCTTACCTGCCCTATATCATTGACTTCATTTTACCATACTGCCTGCCATTTTCCATCTGTATTTTACATGTTTCTGCACACAATTTACCCGATAACCCACTTTAGAGTGCCTGACACTTCCCCGAGCTATAATCCGCCTTTCTGAAAAATGGTATACGTCCCAAGAACGTATTTTTTGTTCCCTGTTACATTGCATATTATATTTTTTCTTGAATATATTTCATCAATCATGTATATTATAATAGTTTGATAACCAAACAAATATTGAAGAAAGGTTTTTATATACATGAAAATAACAAAAAAGAAAAAAATCAGCATCAAAAAAGTTATACTTTTCATCATAGCAATTCTAGCTACACTGTTTGTTCTGATTTCTCTCTTTGCCGGAAATTACCTTGTAAATTACTCCATTGGTCGTTCCGGCGACGGTGGAAACAGAACTGTTGCCCTGGAAATCCCAGAAGCAGCCGATGATAC
The DNA here is from genome assembly GCF_934295145.1 of uncultured Eubacterium sp. GTDB lineage: Bacteria > Bacillota > Clostridia > Lachnospirales > Lachnospiraceae > Eubacterium_I. The sequence goes on from NZ_CAKRAS010000022.1 coordinate 5,187, forward strand.
AGAACGTACCATTGCAGAAGGCAAAATTGTACAACAGGAATTAAATGAAACTTTTCTTGCTGAACATCCGGGGCAAACAGTTGAAATCTCATCTGCAGATGGTATTCGCTGCAGCGGTGTCTATTACCCAAATGATGATTCTCACGACTGGGTCATCGCCCTGCATGGTTACCGCGGTGACCACTTGAGTGCAACCAGTCTGGCGCAGCACTACTATACTCACAATTATCAGGTATTGACTCCGGATCTGCGTGCCTGTGGTGATACCAATGGTAATTACCTAGGCATGGGCTGGCTCGACCGAAAGGATATCCTTTCCTGGATTGACTGGATCATCGCTCAGGATTCCGATGCCAGAATCGTTATTCACGGTATTTCCATGGGTGCAGCCACAACCATGATGACAGCTGGTGAAGATACCCCGGATCAGGTAGTTGCTTTTATAGAAGACTGCGGTTATACCAGCGTGTGGGATATTTTTTCCAGTGAATTGAAACTTCGTTTTGGTATGCCGGAATTTCCGCTAATGTACACTGCCAACCTGTTTGCCATAACAAAAGCCGGTTACTCTTTCAAAGAAGCATCTGCTCTAAATCAGGTAAAAAAATGTGAAAAACCGATGCTGTTCATTCATGGTACCGCAGACGATTTCATTCCATATGAAATGATGGATATTTTATATCAGGCAAAACCTGGTGATAACAAAGAAAAAATCACCGCTCCGGGCGCAGGTCACGGAGAAGCAATGTATCTTCTGGGCGAGGAATACTGGGATGATGTCTTTACTTTCTTAGAGTGAACTACATCGGCAGGTAAATCACCTGGGGGTTCACGCTTACTTACCTAATTCGGATTACAAAATTGCCTCGTTTCAGATTCAGCAGTATTCCGTATGATTAGTGGTATATTTTATTAGATTATTTTCAAAAATATAGCTTGACATCTTATACTTATTTTGTTATTATAATCACGTCGTTTGAAACAATTACATAATGACAAATGCGGAAGTGTCGGAACTGGCAGACGAGCAAGACTAAGGATCTTGTGATTATTGCAATCGTGTGGGTTCAAGTCCCATCTTCCGCATCAAAAGACCTCAACCTTTGGTTGGGGTCTTTTTTTGCGGACGGAGACACGAACCCAAGGTTCATGTCTCCGCTTCGCTCCGGTCGGCGCAAATCCGAGATCCACCGGATCTCGTGCGCCCCATCTTCCGCATTACTTGTTTTGGTGCGGAAGCCTTATAAATCAAGGCTTCCGCGCTTTTTTTGTTTTTAAACTGTTTGAACACCCTTTGCGACCTGTCAGTGGGAGCTTTTAACTCCCACTGACATAAGCATCCACTTACCACCACTTAGTGCTCTACACACCTGAAGTTATGGAATGCTTATTCTGCATTCAGATACGGTGCCGCATCCTGCACAAATTCTTCCTGGTTCACTGCTCCGCCCAGCAGTTTTCTGGTCAGATTACGCCAGTTATCACCATCCTCCTTCTCCAACACAGCATACCACAAAGGTGTGTAGTGAACTGCCTGATCCAACTGCTCATGAAACTGCCGTATAGCCAGTGCTTCCTCTGACGGTGCCTGAAGACCGCTGTCTTTTACAAAATCCACATAATCATACTGTGTCACATTGCGCTCATTTACCCGTTTTGCAAATTCCAGACAGAGCTGTGCCGCCTCATCCGGATAGTTTGTATCCGAACTGATACAAAGCCCCGGGGTCAGGGTATGATTAATATCTACCATATATTGTGTATAAGAATCATCATAGGCCGCATTGCAGCTTGGAAACTGTTCCATACTGAGAGCATCTGCCCCCATCTCATCCAGCAAATGATAAACGATGGTAGACTGATGTGGAAAAAGCACCGCTTTCCCATCTGCAAAATTCTGCACTGCTTCTACTTCTCCGATTTCCAGAAATTTTTCAGGAAAGGCATTCATCTCTTTTAGCTGTATTATTTTTTCCGCTGCCTGTGTAAACACCGGAGCTGAAAAATCTATTTCCCCGGAAGCCAGTTTTTCCTGTGCATAAGGATCAATACGGTTTACGATCACCGTATAGAGCAATTCTCCCAGCCAACTATCCTTGTCCCCCAGCTCTATAGCTGCATATTCTGTCCCATGTGCTTCATTATAAATATTTACCTGCTGCACCAGTGCCACCAGTTCTTCCCATGTATGTGGCACCGTAAGTCCCATCTCCTTCATGAGATTCTGGTTGCAGTAGGTAACGGCATATGCCTCCACCAGACACGGGATGATATAATTGTGTCCATCTTGATAAGGCAGCACATAATTATCTGCAAACTTTGTCTCCGATGCTTCCAGATACTTTTCCACCGGCAGACAGGCATTCGCATCAAACAGAAAATTGGGATAATTTCCGCCCCAGACGGCAAAAACATCCGGCAGTTCATCACATACCAGCGCAATCTTCAGCTTGTCTTTGATCTGTTCTGTAGAATACGTCTTCAATTCAATGTCATAACCATATTCCTCTGCCAGTTCTTCCCACAGATCTACATAATAGGTTCCCGGTGTATTTTCATCAAAAAAAGCCCAGACCGACAGGGATACCTTTTCCCCGGAATCTGTCTGAACATTCGTAGCTTCTGACGTTTTTGGCTGCACTGCAGTTTTGCATCCGCTGTACAGCAGAACTGTTCCAAGCAAAATTACCAGCAGCAACGCTGTAAGCAGACTTCCCATAATCTCATTTTTCTTTTTTACTCTGTATTTTTTCATCCTGTTTCCTTTTTTCTTCTTTACTTTATCCGCGCTCACAATACCATCTGACAAATCCCGCCATGTTCCACTCGACAGATGATATCTCATACTGGTGATTGTATCTTCCTGTGCTTTATTTTCACATGAAACCCCTGCTTCGTCAAGTTCCGATTCGCATTCGAAGTTTCAATGGCAAAAGAACCCCAGACAACATACATTGCCTGGGGTCCTGTTTCACTTGTTTGCTTAACTTTTTATAGATAACATCAGATTGTTTTTGCAAGAGTCTCTGCCTCTTCGCTGCCTTTCGCTTCCTGTTCTGCAATCCAGTCTGCATTGTATTTGTGATCTTTTACAAATGCGATGATCACAATCACATTGATCAGAGCCAGACATGCATCAATGGCATATGCGTAACGGATGTTTCCACCTGTCATATTCATAACTGCGCCGTTGATGGCAAAGGTCAGTGCTGTAATGATACCCTGGATTGGGAACAATACAGAGTTTACTTTATCAAATCCTTTTCTTCCGAATACAGATGCCGGAAGAGAAGTGGTGAAGTTTGCACTTCCGCCGATACCGATACCGATCATAACGATAGAGATCCAGAAGCCTGCCATCGTATCTGTGAAGTTGAATAATAATGCACATGCATACCAACATCCAAATACGATCATTGCTTTCTTTGTTCCAAGTTTCTGATCCAGCACACCGATCAGAAAAGATCCGACAACACCTACGATGGCACATGCAGACATAATACTTGCAGCTACGGTAATAGAGAATCCAAATCCGTTTGTAGTACGGTTGATCATCTGTGACATGGTTCCTACAGAGCAGATCTGGAATACACCGGTTACCAGTGCAACAATCCATACCTGATCACATTTTAACAATTTTCCAACCGTCCAGCCGCCATCTTTATCGCTGTCTGTCTCATCAGAAGTATCATAAAATTCATCATATACTTCTTTGGATACATGGTCCGGATAATAGCCACGCTCAAACGGAGTATCACGGACAAATAAAATTCCTACAATACCAAGGATGATACATCCGATAGAAATCGGGTAACATGCACGGGTTACTCCGAATTTTCCAACCAGGAACAGAATCAGGGGTACATAGATTGCTGTTGCAAGATTGTGTCCCATCGTTGTATATCCCATAACGATTCCTTTTTTCTTAGGAAACCAGTTTGCAACCAGAACACCGCCACACAGATAACCTGCTGACATGATGGTTCCGCAGGTAACTGCCATCATAATGGTGTAAACAACCGGGTTCGGAGCATTCAGCACACCGATGTATGTGATACCGGCGATGATGCAGTTAATACCGGACATATATCTGGAACCGATCCTGCGGTTTAAGATACCGATTACGATAAACAGTGCCACACCTATGATTCCGGCTATGGAATTACAAGTGGAGATCGTTCCTGCCATCTTCGCACTTCCCAGCATATGTTCTGCAATTTTTCCTGCAATATTGTTACTTCCATCGTTGATCATTCCTACATAAAACCAGAACATCAGCATCATGTAAATGATGTGGAACCAACCATGTACGCCAAACGCAACCATTGAATTTTGATTGTCTTTTTTCTTCATGTTTCAATTTTCCTCCCAATAATAAATACTTTTTCTGCACGAAAACCCTAACTCCTTCGTGCTCTTCAAACCTCCTTTATTGTATCGGAAACGCCGTTTGAAAATATGAAGAAAATTTCGTTTTTTATTGACTATATTTGGGAAATATAGATTTTCTTTGTCTTATTACATTTTTCTGTTAAAATACTATGATGTAAGTATCTATTATTTTTAAAAAATATGACTTTGTATCACTTGAGGTAAATTTATGAAAAAAAAATCACCAAACATTCATAAACGAGATAATCAGAGTTTCCGGCACAGGCTGCTGCTGTCCATTTTCCGGATCGCCGCTCCGGTCACTGCCATCGTCTGTACCATTTCCATTGTTATGCTGACTCTGAGCTACCGCCAGACCGTCATCAATTCCCAGGCAGCCGCTACGGAAAAAGTCCGCAGTGACATAGCACATATTGTTGATAATACACAGACCTTGTCCCAGGATATGATCTTCAACAGCGAAATCCAGCAGATTCTTGCCAGCAGTACCGCCGGTGAACAGTTTCCGCAAAATACGGACGTTGCTTACCACATTAACGGTTTTATCGCCAACCGTGATTATATCAACTGCGTGATCCTGACCGGTAACAGCCAGACGTTGTACTCCACAGAAAAAGCATTTACCAATATTTCCGACTATGATACAATTTTTCATTCCACATGGCTCGCACAGTTACAAAACAGCCATAAGCCATATCTGTGGTATGTGGATCCGGATTACACACCTTTATCTGCCTATACTTCCGACTCGGATTCTGCAGATTTGGCAGTATCGGAATCAGCTTTCTCTCATACCACTCCGGGCAGTCAACAACATATTATGATGGCACGTCCCGTATACAGTATGTCGGACTACACGACCCTGCTTGGCTACCTTATGCTGTATCTGGATGATACTTTTTTACAAGACCTAATGGGAGAATTTGACTTCGGTCACACGACAAATATCTGGCTGGTAAACAGGAATGGAAGCGCCATCCTGCAAAATAATTCTTCTGCTGATTATTCTTATTTATTAGAAGATTTTTCTCCACAGGAAAAGGGCTTAATTCTGACCTCTCATGGCAAACGTTTTGTCCTGAACATCCGACCGGTTACAGAAAACGGATGGTATCTATATACCGCCACTCCATTCCGGGAAGTTGCGGAACCGCTGACAATTTTTGTCCTGCAGGCAATCTTACTGGGCGCAGCCATGGTAGCGATTCTGTTTTTCCTGTCCCTTCGGACAGCCTCCTCTCTGTCAGATCCCATCATCCGTCTGGCGCATACCATGGATCACTACCGCAGCGATATGAAACCAATGGTCTTTCCCGGACGGATCCCTGTTTTGGATAAAGCTGATGATACTGGTTTGGCACCTGACACCACAGATACGGCGGCTGCGAATGCTCCGGATTATTCTTCTGTATCCGCTCCTAATACGCAATCAGCGGTTCCGGAAGAACTCTCTTTTGAAGGACAACCGGACGAAATCATTCAGATCTATCGTTCCTACCAGCAAATGGTCAACCGAATGGATACTCTGATCCGGGAAAATTTTGTAAAAAATCTGGAGAAAAAAGATGCAGAGCTTGCCCTGCTGCAAAGCCAGATCAATCCACATTTTCTATACAATACTCTGGACTCTATCAACTGGCTGGCCATTACTAATGACGAAGATGAAATCAGCGAAATGGTCACCGCTCTGTCAGATATGTTCCGGCTCAGCCTGACCAAAAGCCACAGTTCCTACATCCAGGTGGCACAGGAAATGGAATATGTACGGAGTTACCTGGTATTACAGCAGTTCCGCTACGAAGACTGTCTGAGCGTATCGATCACGATTCCGGATACAGTCGCAGAACTCTACATTCCCCGTTTTACCCTGCAGCCACTGGTGGAAAATGCCATCAAACACGGTATGATTTCCCCGGATGATCCATTCGCCATTGATCTTGAGATTTTTATCCGGGAACATACACTGCATATCCGGATTGGGAATGACGGCACCCGCATCTCTCTGGAACAGATGAAAACGCTTCTGGATTTTGATGCTTCCAGACAGGAACTGCTGGATTTTGACCAGAAAAGCTACGGCGTGCAAAATATACAGCGCCGCATACAAATTCTCTGTGGAATTTCCTATGGTCTTTCCTACGAGATACGAAATAACCGTACCTGGTGTGATCTGACGCTTCCGGTTCTTGAACATGATCCATCAGAAAAGGCAGAGGAAAACAGGGCAGATGGCAGGTAAGAACATGTGCTGTCTCGCACTTACGCATTTGAAATAAAAGAAGCACTCACACGGAGCATTGCTCATTTTCTGAGTTTCCACTCCTGTGGGTGCTTTTCATGTATATAATCTTCTCGGTTTATGCTCCGTTTATTTCTTACTTCCTGCCTTTTTGCGGAACTCCGAAAGGGTTTCTCCTGTATTCCGCTTGAAGATCTGTGAAAAATAAGTGTAGTCGTTGTAACCGACTTCTACGGAAATCTCATACATCTTCATATCTGTATGTAACAGCAGTTCTTTTGCTTTCTCAATACGCAGATTTGTCATATACTGAAGAATCGTCACTTTCTGCTCTTTCTTGAACACATCACACAGATAACTTTTATTCACATTGATATGTGCTGCCACATCCGTCAGGGAAATATTCTCATTGTAATGTCTGCGGATGTAGTACAGGGCATCCCGCACGATCTTCGTAGGGGACTGCTCGCCTTCTTTCGCCAGTACACCAGGACGCTGTGCCACATTGGCAGACGGCACAGAAGAGACGGCATGTTTCACTTCCTCTTCTCCCACAAGCCCCCTGGCATATCCGTCCAGCACCTGATAATAGGCTGCCTGTCCGAGTTTTGCCTCCAGACGTTCATACATTCGGTGCAGCATGTCTCCAAAATCAGTCTTTTTAATCGGTTTTAGCAGATAGTCACTGACTCCAATCTGCATGGCAGTCTGCGCATAAGAAAAATCACGGTATCCGGACAAAATTACAATTTCACTTTCCGGAAGGATTTCCTTGGCCCGTCTTGCAAATTCCAGACCATCCATCTGAGGCATCCGCACATCGGTAATGATCAGATGCGGGCGCAGATCCGGCAATGCATCCAACGCTTTCAGAGAGTCCACAAAAGCTCCCTTGATGACAAATCCAAAATCTTCCTTCTGACAAAGCTTCTGAATTCCCTGTAATACGATTTTTTCATCATCCAGTATCACCATTGAATACATACCATCACATCCTCGTATAATATCTTATAACCAGTTCTCTCCGTCTATAATCCGGCAAAATACATTTATGTAAAGCAGACATTCGTAATCCGCTCCCGCTACTTGCTCATGAATGCAGTCGCTTTGCAAACTGTCAGTGGGAGTTTTTAACTTCCACTGACATAAACATCCCCCATTCTCCACCGCTTAGTGCTCTACGCGCTTGAAGCCGGGGAATACTTATTCTGCGTTCAAATCCTATCACTTTCCCCTGGAAAAGTCAATTATCTCAATATGATATTTCCCCAATCTCTTTTCAATGTTCTTTAGAGAATCCTATACAGATTCATATAGTCTCTTATACACTTCAAAACCTTTCCCCAATACTTCTTCATCAAAATCAAACAAGGATTCATGGTGCAGACCTTTTATCTTTGCGCCCAAAAGCATATATACTGCCTTTCCGCCCTGCTGTTCTACCATATCCATGAACACGGCTCCATCGTCACTGGCTCCAAAGTTTTTCGTCAATATATAATCCGAAAAACCACCGGTTCGTTTTGCCGCTGCCAATACGTTCTGACTGAGTGCTTCATCACTGGCTGCACTGACGCTTTCTCCCTGAAACCGTACTTCATATGTGACACCATACGTTTTGGCCGCCTGTTCGATGCAGGAAAGTGCCTGTTCTTTCATATACGTATTTAATTCTCCTTTTTCCCCTCTCGTTTCCACGATCATTTTTGCATGCGCCGGAATTGTATTGCGTGCTTCTCCGGCTTCTAATTTTCCAACATTCAACCGTGTGATTCCTGTTTCCGGCCGTGGAAATGCCTGCATATCCATAGTTGCCTTTGCCGCAGCCAACAACGCATTCCGTCCCCGTTCCGGTGCTAACCCCGCATGTGCACTTTTTCCGGTAAAAGTCACATCGAACTTACTGGTCGCAAGAAACCCTTTTGCCCCCGCCACAAACGTATTCTCCGGGGCAAATCCGATATGGCAGCAATACAACTCATCTATTTTTCCAAAATTCCACTGGTGACGGAACGCAAAGGCGCCGCGAACGCCTTCCTCTGCCGGTTGGAAAATAAACATATATCGGCCGCACACTTCTGTCTGTATTTCGTCCTGCAGTCTCTGCGTTGATTTCTGATTTGACACTTCTCCCGCATTTTTCACAGATTTGCTATATTGTTCTGCCACATACTCTGCAAAAGCCAGTCCAAGCGCCATATGTCCATCATGTCCGCATGCATGAGAAATGCCCTGATACTTCGAAAGAAACTGCTCCTTCACCGGCACTCTGTCTGCATCCATGCTTTCTGTCACTGTCAGTGCATCCATGTCAAATCGAAAGGCCTTCGTTTTTCCTTTCCATTTTGTATCCAGCATGGCCACAACTCCAGTACGATGATCCATCCGTGCCATCCAGACCGCCACTTTTTCTTCCGATATTCCCTGCGCTTCCGCCAGCTTCACTGCACGCTGCTCCCAAAGTGTTATTTCTGTCTCCGTTGGCGGATCCATTAACTCCTCCTCATTTAAAATCTCTCTGCCAACATACACTTCAAAACCTGCCTTCTCCAGATGCTCCGCAATAAAAATCGTTGCAAAAAAAGTCAGCCACCCCGGTTCTGGATATTTATGAAACAACCGCCGATATGCAATTACTTTTTTCATCCATATGTCCCGTTCAATCACTACTTTCACTCTTTTCCTCTTTGTTTATGCTTTGTCACCGCCAGCAATAATTTCAATATTTCAGTTTTTTCAATACCGCCAGCGTCAGCTCCCAATTCCGCTGCACAGACGAAATACTGAGTCTCTCCCTGGTCGTATGAATATCATTGATCTGCGGTCCATAAGAAACACAATCCAATCCCGGCAGTTTTTCACTGAAAATACCACACTCCACCCCGGCATGAATTGCCTCTGTCTCCGGATTTTTACCAGTAATCTCCTCGTAAGTTTCAATCATCAACGGACGAATCTTGGAATCTTCCTGATACTCCCAGGCCGGATATACGCCGGAAATTCTGCAATATCCTCCAAATAGCTTTGTCAAATGCTCCAACTGACTCATCAGCCACTCCTTCTCACTTGTAACATTGCTCCGCACGGAAAAGGTCATGGAAATCTCATCCTCAGTCTGCTCCAAAGTTCCCATATTCAATGAAGTCTGTACGCTGCCTTGGAACTCAAGAATCCGCTTTTGTACGCCATCTGGCAAATGAATCAGAAGAGTCATGAACTTCTGAGCTGTTTCTTTATCCAAAGCTTTATATTCTCCGCACGTTTTTTTCTCCACATAAATGTGCAGATCAGGATCGGTAAAATGATGTTCCTTTTTCAGAATTGTTTCAAATGCAGAAACTGCTTCTTCAAATGCTGCAATATTTTCTTCCGGAACTATCAGAACCGCATCACACTGTTTTGCAATGGCATTTTCCTTCTCGCCACCATTTGCAGAAACAATGGACAAGCCTGTTTTTCCCATACAATAGGCTAAAAAACGTCCAAACACCTTATTTGCATTGGCACGCTCTTTATCAATCTCCATACCGGAATGACCGCCCATCAGTCCATCCATGTGCCACTCATACATCTGACCATACACAGTCTCTTTTTTAACTGGTAAACAGCAAGCCACAGTGGCCGCACCGGCGCATCCGATCAGAAAAATACCGTCATTCTCAGAATCCATATTCATCAGGATTTTTCCCGTCAGGTCAGAAGCATCCAGTGCCGCTGCGCCTGTCAGTCCCACTTCCTCTCCTACCGTAAACACAGCTTCCAGAGCCGGATGCGGAATGTCATCTGCTGCCAGAATAGCCAGTGTATATGCCACTGCGATTCCATCATCCGCACCAAGGGATGTTCCTTTTGCCTGCACCCAGTCACCATCGATTTCCAGAAGCAGACCATCTTTTTCCAGATTCAGTGTACAGTCGGCATCTTTGACCGCTACCATATCCATGTGTCCCTGCAGAATGACCGTCGGTGCCTGCTCATAACCCGGTGTGGCACCTTTCCAGATAATCACATTGCCACATGCTTCCTGACTGCATTTCAGACCATGTTCTTTCGCAAAATTCACACAGTAATCACTGATCTGCTGCGTATTTCCTGAGCCATGCGGAATACTGCAAATATCTTCAAAATAAGAAAATACCTTCTTCGGCTCTAAATTTTCTAATACTCTCATTCCAGTTCCTTCTTTCTAATTTTTTCAGCTGCCTGTTTTTTACGAACAGTAGTCATCTTTTTCTTATAATAAGGCAGAGCCATGCAACAATGACATGGCTCCAAAACTTCACTATTTCTCTTTTTTCTTCAAAGAAGACAGGGTAAAGATTATGATCAGCAGTGCCGCAGCAAAAGCCATCCAGCCTGCTAAAACTTTCGGTCCCATCTTTGCAAAGGTGTCATAATATCCCTTCAAGTATACAACAACAATGATAGCCGGAAGGATATAAGTCATATAAAACTGAAGTTTATTGGAAATCTTCAGACCTTTTCCTGCATTTGCCTCCTTACGGAAATTATCCCAGCCCCATCCGTTTTTCTTTACACAGAACAGGACAAAGATCATACTTCCAAGCGGAAGCAGATTATAAGATACAAGGAAATCCTCCAGATCCATCACAGTGCTTCCTGCTCCCATTGGCTCAAATCCGGATAACAGGTTAAATCCAAGTACCGCCGGCAGAGACAGTGCAATGATCAGCACAATGTTGAACAAAACTGCTTTTTTTCTGTTCCAGCCCCCCATATCCATATAAAAAGATATGATATTTTCAAATACGGCAATGATGGTAGACAGCGCTGCAAAAGACATAAATACGAAGAAACAGGTTCCCCATATTCTTCCGCCTGCCATGTTGTTAAATACGTTTGGCAAGGTGATAAAAAGCAGGGACGGGCCTGCATCCGGTTGTACACCATATGCAAAACATGCCGGAATAATGATAAATCCTGCCATTAATGCTACAAACGTATCCAAAATAACGATATTATTTGCTTCACCCGGAATGGAATGCTCCCGTTTCTGATAACTTCCGAAAATTTCCATGGCTCCGATACCAACACTCAGCGTAAAGAATGCATGTGTCATCGCATCAAACACTACTGCTCCCAGTCCGCGGCTCTTAATTGCATCCAGGTTCGGAACCAGATAGAATTTCACACCTTCCATGGCATTTGGCAATACAAGGGAATGAATTGCCAGAACAACGATCAGTACGATCAGAATACTCATCATGACTTTCATGATTTTTTCCATACCGCCCTGCAAGCCCAGTGCACAGATGCCAAAAGCGATCAAAACTGCCAGGATCATCCAGCCAACCATAGTGCCCGGTGAAGCCAGCATATCAGAAAAAGCACCGCCAACTTCATCCGCAGACATCGTTGCCAGTTTTCCGCTGGCACTGCGGTAAATGTAAAACAGCATCCAGCCGCCAACCATAGTATAAAACATCATCAGCAGATAGTTTCCCAAAATAGAAAACCATTTGAAATGATGCCATTTCGTTCCTTCCGGCTCCAGCTTCTCATAAGCCTTAGATGCACCCAGACGGCTGCCGCGGCCAACCGCAAACTCACTGATCAGGATTGGCAATCCAAGAATTGTCAAAAATACCAGATAGATCAGAATAAATGCTGCGCCTCCGTTCTGCCCGCAAATATAAGGGAATTTCCACACATTTCCCAGTCCGACCGCGCACCCGGCCGAAACAAGTATGAATCCCAGACGGGATCCGAATTTATCTCTTTCTTTCATAGTAAAAGGCCCTCTCCTTTGTATTCATTATTTCTTCCCATTCTCTGGGCAACGGATATTTGAGCACATAATTACAGACAGTCTCTCCCTGGGCACTGTCTGATACTTGCTCCGCCATCACATAAAAACCGTAGCGCTGATAGTGTTCTATATCCATCAGATTCACAGAATTCACCTGCACATACATGGACATGCAGCCACTGCACCAGCATTTATACTGTAAAAACTGCAGCACTGCATCCAGATATGTATAATCCAGATAATCCTGCTCCATGCGGATCCGCCGGATCCAGAACTCTTCCCTGCAAGATCCGTTTCCGTGCGATTCCATTGCATAAGAAAACTCTGCTGCTTTTTTTCCATGTTCAAACACCTCGTAAAAAACAACAGCGCCTTCCTCTCTTATTCGTTCATACCTCATGTTACATCCACCCTGCACTATAACTGCATAATGATTCCGCGGGCAGTCTCCTCTGAAATCGGAGTTGCATATATATTTTCTCCAAAACATACAATTGCGCCAATTCCATCCTGCAGTACAAAACGCAGCTTTCCGTCACGCACTTTTTTGTCCGTGTACAGTTTTTTCACCAGTTTCTCCCGGTCAATATAATACGGTATCTCCGTCGGAAGTTTTGCACGTTTCAGCAGTGCGATGACACGCTCAACCTGCTCCTGTGTCATATAGCCAAGCTGCTGTGACAGCTTCACTTCTGCCACCAGACCGATGGACACAGCCTCACCATGTAACAGACGGTATTCGCTGACCGTCTCCACAGCACGACCAACGGTGTGCCCCAGATTCAGTACTTCACGCAGTCCTGTCTCCCGCTCATCCTTCATAACCACATGATATTTGATGCTGCAGTTTTTCTCTGCGATGTGTTCGCAGGTTGCCTGATCCAACGCCAGGATATCATCCATATGCGCCTCAAGATAATCAAAAAATTCCGCATCCGCCAGACACGCATGTTTGATGGTCTCTGCCAGACCACTGTAAATCTCACGCTTTGGCAGTGTCTTCCAGGATTCCAGATCCAAATACACTTTCTGCGGCTGATTGATCAATCCGATCAGGTTTGTCGCAAGGGGCGTATCCACCGCAGTCTTGCCACCAACAGACGCATCTGCAGCTGCCAGCAGGCTTGTCGCATAGTTGATAAACGGCACTCCTCTTCCGTAAGTACCGGCAATAAATCCTGCCAGATCTGTCACAACACCGCCGCCAACAGCCAGAATACAGCAATCACGACGATAGCCTCTCTCCAGCATGGCATCTTCGATCATTGCCTTTGTCTGCCGTGTCTTGCTCTTTTCTCCTGCCGGAAATTCAAAAACACCAGTCTGATATCCTGCATCCAACAGTTTCTGCTCCAGCTGCCGCGCATACAAAGGTTCCACGTTGCTGTCTGTAATAATCGCAAATTTATGAATGTTTCCCACAAGTCCGTTTTTCAGGTCTTCTACCACCTGATCAGCCAGACCATATCCGATTTCAATCTCATAAGAATCATCCACCACTTTTTTTAACTCTACCTCAAACTTCGGCATTCTTTTTTGTCCTCTCCCAAATTTCACCTGCAGTTTCTGCTTCTTTCAAAAAAGTTATCAGAATTCTCGCTGCTCACTACCTTATAAAGATAAAAATCATCCTTATTACATTTTTTAATGTAGAAACTACAATCATTATTCTCATCCTGCAGATGTATCTTTTATTGTAACCAATTTCCCTCCATTTGCCAATAACAATCTTGTAATATTTATCGAAAGTTTCCCAGGAAACCGCTAGTCAAACACCCGATTTTGTACTATACTTGATGCATATAAAAATCAGATTACGAAAGCAATGAAAAAGAATAACACGCTGTTCCATTCAGAGTAATTTTCTGAAGATTCAGCGAAACTAAGAGGGAGTATTTATGTTAAAAATAGGTTCTCATGTAAGCATGTCAGGGAAAGACATGTTTTTAAATTCTGTCAAAGAAGCTGTGGGCTATGAGGCCAACACATTTATGCTTTACACCGGCGCTCCTCAAAATACCCGGCGCAAACCGGTGGAAGAATTAAATCTTGCAGCAGGCTGGGAGGCCATGCGGCAATACGGCATCGACGATTTTGTCGTACATGCGCCATACATCATCAATCTGGCAAATACCGTGAAACCGGAAATATTTGAACTTGCGGTAGAATTTCTCACGTTGGAAGTGCAGCGGACTGCCGCAATGAAGAGCAAGATTCTGATCCTGCATCCGGGCTCCCATGTGGGCGCAGGCGTTGAGGCCGGAACCGCCCGGATCATCAAGGGTTTAAATGAAGTTCTGGAAGAATCCGCCGACTGCTGCATCGCACTGGAAACCATGGCCGGAAAAGGTTCAGAAATTGGCCGCACTTTTGAAGAACTTGCTGCCATTTATGACGGTGTCCGTCATCCGGAACGGCTGCGGGTCTGCTTTGATACCTGCCATACACACGATGCCGGTTATGACATCATCCATGATTTTGACGGTGTTATGGAAGCATTTGACCGTATCATCGGAAAAGACCAGATAGCAGTATTTCATATCAATGACAGTAAAAATCCATGCGGTGCCCATAAGGACCGCCATGCAAACATCGGTCAGGGTGAAATTGGTTTCGATGCACTGTACAACATTGTGCATCACCCAGATTTTGCAGATATCCCTAAAATTTTGGAAACACCTTATCTGCCAGATCCTGAAAATCCAAAGAAAACCCTGCCACCATACAAAGAAGAAATCGCAATGCTTCGCGGAGGAACATTATGACCATCTTTCAGATTCAATGTTTTTTAAATGTAGCTGAATATCTGAATTTTACAGAAGCTGCCAACCATTTATTTGTTGCCCAGTCTTCCCTGAGCCGAAATATCTCCAATCTGGAGGAAGAACTTGGAATGAAGCTGTTTGTGCGCACGAAAAAATATGTCCGGCTCACTTCCAGCGGCGCCATTCTCTATGAAGAGTTTTCCAAGCTGATGAAGTTAGGTGAAGCCGCTGTACAGAAAGCGCGCAATGCGGAACTTGGTGAAAACGGTTCCATCATACTCGGTGTCATTGAGACACAGCGTTCCGAGAATTTCCTGCCCCATGCCCTGCAACTGCTGCGGGAAAATCATCCGAATATCCGTATCGATATTGTCAGTGGCAATTTTCATGATTTGCGGGAATCTGTGCTGAACGGACGCATCGACATTGCGTTGACACTGGATTTTGATATCATTGATTATCCGGCGGATGATGTCATTTATCAGGTATTCTTTGAGTCCACACCGAAATGTGTTATCTCAAAGTCACACCCGCTGGCGCAGCAAAACAATCTGCATTTTGATTCCTTAAGCACCGAGACAATGATCGCCATTGATCCGTCCATTTCCCGGGGCGCTTACAACAACATCGTGCAATTTTGTGAGCGGCATGGATTTACACCGGCGCATACGATTTATGCGACATCCATTCAAAATATCCTTCTGAAGGTGGAGGCCGGACTGGGATTTTCCGTGCTGGATGAAAACTGTATTTCCAATTCCAATGCGGCAGTGCTGTCGCTGCCGTTTTATAAGACAGATCCGTTGCATCTTGTGGCCGTGTGGAAAAAAGATAATTTAAATCCGGTCATTCCGCTTTTCACGAATTATCTGTTGCCTCAGGAACCGTAAGGGACATTGGCTAAAATTTATATTTATGAAGCGAAATCGAAGACTCCTTCTGCAACCGCTAATCGTTCGCTCCCCTCGTTTTGCTTCGGTTTTATCGCGCTCACTCCCAACTCCGATAAAAGCTGGTCGTTTCCCGCTCGCGCAAAACTCGCAAAACTCAGTCGCTTACTGAATCGCTTGTCGCAGAAGGAGTCTTCGATTTCGCATTTCAGTTATGAATATTCTTGTCATGCCTTTTGTATTACCTTCGCAACGTACCTAAGCTTATATGTATTTTGTTCGCAAAGCGAATGGTTCAGGCGCGGAAGAAAGAAAAAACGCATTATCGTAACGTACATGAAAAAAGACTCAATATTTAATCAAAGTGGGCGTCTCAGCCCGCGTGATTCAATATTGAGTCTTTTTTCTA
The DNA here is from genome assembly GCF_934295145.1 of uncultured Eubacterium sp. Classification (GTDB taxonomy): domain Bacteria; phylum Bacillota; class Clostridia; order Lachnospirales; family Lachnospiraceae; genus Eubacterium_I. The sequence continues at coordinate 21,652 of NZ_CAKRAS010000022.1, forward strand.
CACGACCTACTCCGTTTTTTCTTTCTGGAGCGCCAAAATATCTTGAATTTCTTCCGGCGAAATATGTGTATACTCACTCAGCTGTCGAATCGACGGATCCTCGGAATTCTCTTTCGCCAGATATTTCCGCGCCTCATGCAACAATGCTGCTTTTCCAAGCACCGCCTGCACCTGATCGGCATCTCCGGTAAGCTCACGAATATATGACTCAAATCCGGCAATTACCTGTTTTTCCAGATAGCTGTCTACCCCGGATGCGTTTCCGAGTTCCGGCAGCGCTCCAAGCGCCATCCAGAGTGCCATATTACCTTCCTGGATCAGGTCTTCCATATTGACCGGCACATCCTCATACATGCCTGCCATATGAATGACACGCATAAGCCAGCCATCTACGATATCATTGACCACACTCTGGTCTCCCTGCAAAATAGCAGTATACAGTTCACGCATTTTTGCCTCATCGGCCTCTCCACGTCCTCTGACTTCATCCAGATACATTTTATAATATACGGAATCGGATAATTTTTCCACATCCTTCGGCTGTGGAACATCGTCCTCTTCTTTTTCGCCATCTGTCACATGGTCTGCGTGAATCTGAATTCCGGATAGCGAATTTGTAGTGGAATAAATTTCCTCTGTTACAGTTTCCGGTTCTTCTGCTTCTGTCTCTTCTTTCTCCGGCTGTTGTGCCATTTTGGCCTCCGGCGGCAGGTTCAGATACTCAAAAACCATTTTCTCCTGTTCTTCTGAAAGTTCCATGCCCTCAAAATACTTGTGTACTTCCTCGGGTTTTATTTTTTCTCCGGATGTGGCTGCAATTTCTGCCACTTCATGTAATGTCTCAAGAAAGAGATTTTTATCAATCATGCGTTACTCCTTTTGTAATATTTTCCTGCAATAACCGGAAAAATTTCTCCGCATGGTATCCGTCGTTGACTGCATGATGGAAACTTCCCGTAACCGGCAGCATCCAGCGGCCGTCCTTCTCATAAAAACGTCCGACGGTCGTAAACGGCGTATAACGCATATTGTCTCCGCCACGTTGATAAAACGTATCCGGAATCGAGTAAGAAATTGCCGTAAAGGAAGTATCCGGCGTAATGGACACATCGACGCTGTCCGGTCTGGCATCTTCGTAATAATACAGCCGGTCTGTCGCCTCTGATTTCTTTTTATCCGCAAGGAACTGCTGATAATATGTCTCAAAATCTTCGTTATACTCGGTCACCATGTGAGTGAACAGATGCGGTTTTGCACTTCTTCGCAGCGTATAGCTGGTATTCATCTGATCATAATAACCTATTATACCATTTACTCTGCCATAACGGTAGTCCACATCTGAATTTACAGTCTTTGTGATCAGCCAGCAGATGGTTGGATAAAACTTGTATCCGTATTCTTTCAGCTGCGCATGCAATTCTGTCATATCAAGCTGCACAGTCATTGCATAAGTATAACCATAAAATGCATCAAATATCTCTTTTCGATCCCATGTATTTTCATTTATCTCATGAAACATATGCTCTCAGTCCCCCATAATTTGTATTATGTACTATTTTCTTTCATCCATAGCCACGTAATCACGTTCCTGCATAATGCTCTTATAAGCCGGACGAATGATCTTGTCTGCATTGACAAGTTCCTCAATGCGGTGTGCGCTCCAGCCGACAATTCTGGCCATTGCAAAGATCGGTGTGTATAACTCCAGCGGAATATCAAGCATGCTGTATACAAATCCACTGTAGAAGTCCACATTTGCACTTACACCCTTGTAAATCTTGCGCTTCTCTGCGATAACCTCCGGAGCCAGCCGCTCGATCATGGAATACAGCGCAAAATCTTTTTCCCGGCCCTTCTCAATGGCCAGTGCCTCTACAAAATGTTTGAATACGCGGGCTCTCGGATCGGACAATGAATATACGGCATGTCCCATTCCATAGATCAGTCCTTTATGATCAAAAGCCTGTTTATCCAACAACTTGCCAAGATATATTTTTACCTCTTCCTCATCTTCCCAGTCAGATACTTCCCTGCGCAGGTCTTCCATCATTTCAACAACCTTAATGTTTGCACCACCGTGTTTCGGTCCCTTTAAGGAAGAAAGTGCAGCTGCGATTACGGAGTAAGTATCAGAACCTGCGGAAGTTACGACACGGGTGGTAAAGGTTGAGTTGTTTCCACCTCCATGCTCCATATGCAGAACCAGTGCGGTATCCAGTACCTGTGCTTCCAGTTCTGTATATTTTTTATCCGGTCTGAGCATCAGCAAAATATTCTCCGCTGTGGACAGATCCGGCTGCGGACGATGAATGTACAGACTTTCGTCACACACATAATGATTGTAAGCGTGATATCCGTAAACCGCAAGCATCGGCATCTCGCTGATCAGCTTCATACACTGCATCAGAACGTTCTGAAGCGATGTATCACGGATATTTTCATCATAGGAAGCTAATGTCAGCACACTTCTGGTCAGGGAGTTCATCAGATCAGAACTCGGTGCCTTCATAATAACGTCTCTTGTAAAATTCGTTGGCAAATGTCTCGCTGTCGCCAGAGCCTCACAGAACATATGCAGCTGCTCCGGTGTCGGCAGTTCGCCAAACAGAAGCAGGTACGCAACTTCCTCGAATCCACAGCGCTTTCCCTCAAATCCTTTTACCAAATCAATGACGTTATAACCACGGTACCACAGATTTCCGTCACACGGGATCTTCTGGTCATTTTCCATCTTGAATGCTTCAATCTTTGATATATTCGTCAATCCGGCAACTACACCGTTTCCGTTTTTATCACGTAACCCACGCAACACACCGTTTGCATCAAACAATTCAGCGGTGATACGGTCTGTTACCTGACAGCGTGCTGCATATTCTTTCGAAAATGAATCTAACATTTTTTCATCGTACATTGTTGTGTCCTCCTTCTCTGCCGGAATCGTCCTACCAATACCGTTTGTCATTTCACGGTTCCTTTTATACATAATTCTAGCACTCATGTTACCTGTTTGCTAATATTTTGTCAAATAAAAAAAGTATAAACAGAACTATCACTATATACAACTGAACGTGTTTTCAACACGCATGTACACTATTTTGTCACTCCAAAAATCGGTAATATATTCATATAGTTGAATGTTTTCCAGCGATAAAACGAAGGCACAACGATACGGACACAATTTAGGAGGGTTTATCATGGATATACTTAAACGAATTGACGAGATTATGAAAAAGCAGAACTTAAATGATTATCAACTTTCCAAGTTGTCTGGTCTGTCGACTTCTACCATATCTAATATGCGTAAGCGCAATACCATTCCATCGATTGCTACGTTGGAATATATCTGCGGCTCTTTGGATATGACATTATCACAGTTCTTCGTAGAGGAAAATACGAATCTTTATCCTGTGACAGATAAACAGAAAGATTTTCTGGATTATTTTGTTCTTCTCACTGACAGACAGCAGGATCTTCTTCTGGAAATTGTCAAAAGTATGCATGCTACTTATGGCGAAAAAATGGAGCAGAAACAGGCAGCGGATGAAAATAATGCTTCAGAAGAAGCAAAATAACAATTAAAAATGCAGATACCGATAGCTTAAAGTTGCATTCTCGTTGGTATCTGCATTTTTTTACTCTGTCAGTCCTGTTTCTTTCAGCACTTCTTCCACACGTTTTACCGGAATGATGTTCAGTTCCGCTCTCACTTCCTCTGCCACATCTTCCAGCTCCTCACGGTTATCATACGGAATAAATACCGTCTTGATGCCTGCACGCTGGGCAGCCATCAGTTTCTCCGGCAGACCTCCGATCGGCATAACGCCGCCACGCAGAGACACTTCACCTGTCATGGCAATTTCCGGTGAAATACTTTTTTCTAACAGCATGGATGTCAGGGCTGTCACGATCGTAATTCCCGCAGACGGGCCATCTTTTGGCACAGCTCCCGCCGGCACATGGATATGTACATCCGACTCTTTTAATTTTTCTGCTTCTTCCGGAAACATGGATTTTACCAGTGTCATGGCAATCTGTACAGATTCTTTCATGACATCACCAAGCTGTCCGGTAATATTTACTTTTCCGTCACCTTTTATCTGAGATGCCTCGATAAAAAGGATCTCACCACCTGCACTGGTCCAGGCCAGTCCGGTTACCACACCGGTCTGCGGTTCCTGCATACGTACATCGTGGTGGATCTGTTTCCGACCCAGGAATTCTTTCAGACGTTTTACCCCTACACTAATGCTCTTCTGCTCACCTTTCACCAGTTTTACGGCTGCCTGACGGCACAGTGTCTCCAGTTTTTTCTTCAATCCACGAACGCCGGATTCCATCGTATACTCACTGATGATCTCGCGCAGGGCATCATCTGTCACCTTCAGATTCTGTTTTTTCAGTCCCATGGTTTTCATGGCATTTGGGAGCAGATAATTTCTTGCAATCTCAAACTTCTCCACAGCCGTGTAACCTGGAAATTGTATTACTTCCATACGGTTCAACAACGGTTCCGGAATCGTGTCAATAGAATTTGCGGTACAGATAAACAGAACATCTGACAGATCATATGGTACATTCATATAATGATCTGTAAAGCTGAAATTTTGCTCCGGGTCCAGCACTTCCAGTAATGCGCTGGCCGGATCACCATTATAATCATGGGAAAGTTTATCTACCTCATCCAGTACCATCACCGGATTAGAACTTCCACTGCGTTTCATTCCCTCCATGATACGTCCCGGCATCGCTCCGATATACGTTCTTCTATGTCCACGGATTTCTGCCTCATCCCGAACACCGCCGAGACTGATTCTGACATATTCCCGGTTCAGTGCTTTTGCAATGCTCTGGCAGATACTGGTCTTACCTGTACCAGGTGCTCCCACAAACAGCAGGATCGATCCGGATTGCTTTTTATTCAAAGCCATCACGGCAATCTGTTCCACGATACGTTCTTTTACTTTCTTCAGTCCATAATGCTGCTCATCCAGCACCTGCTCCGCATGATTTAAGTCAATTTCTTCCGGTGCGGCTTTCTGCCAGTTCAGTGAAGTCATAAAATCCAGGTAATCATAGAGCAGTCCATACTCATGGCTGTCCTTTCCTTCCTGTTTCATACGATTCAGCACTTTTTCAGCTTCCCGCAGCGCTTCCTCATTCATGTCGGATTCCTGAATCTTTTTCTCAAACTTACGCACGTCGGATATGTTTTCCGGATGCATCTCATCTAACTGCTGCTGCAAAAATTCAATCTGTTTTTTCAGGGCTGATTCACGATATACCCGCTCATGGGTCTCTTTCTGAGCACTTTCTGCTTCATCGCTGACATGCGCCATCTCGATAAATTCGTATATTGCTTTTTTCATGAGCTCTGCTCTGTCTTTTTCTGAATCAGTAGCAATGATCTCATATTTTTCTTCCGGTGTGATATTCAGATAGCCGGAAATCGCACATATGATCTCCGTCATCGTATTCCAGTGCTGGATAAACGCACGGGCCCAGACACCCCACTGGAAACCATTGACAAACTGTAACAGACTGTCCCTGGTCTCCTTGTACATCTTCTTTGCGTCCTCCTCCGGAAGATCCGCAATCTCCGTGCAGATAGCTGCATCCGCCATAAATTCGCCATTTTCCAGTTCAATGCCGGAAATATCCACACGGTCATGGACACGGATACTTAAATTTCCGTCATCATCAATATTTTCAACCGTTCCGACCAGACCTTTCTCCTGAAAATCATCTACCGTCAGATCTTCCCGGCGCTTTTCCTCTTTCTGGATCAGGAATAAAATTTCCTCTCCTTTTTCCACTTTTTCAACCTGCAGTCGTTCCAGGATATCTTTTTTGAAATAAAATGTGACGCCTGGAAGGAGCAGTAAATCATATACTGGCAAAACTAACATGAAATCGCCTCCTTTATTAGCAAACTATCCTATTGAGTGCTAATTATACCACCTTCTGAAATAATTTCAAGTGGGGGATGCTTAGTACTCTACGCACTTGAAGCGGGGCAATGCTTATTCTGCGTTCATTTTATCGAGAAGTTCCCCGATCGGACGATTTTTCGTTGTATCCTGATCCAGATATGTTTCACTAAGCTGTTTTCCAGCCAACTCCATCTCCGCATGCAGATCTCTCGCGGACAGCAGACGACATCCCTCACCACGAATGATAATCTGCTCCAGCCCGTCGGATGTGGCCACGGTCACCTGATATTTTGATGCATTGGTATGCGCAAATTTCTCGATATACTGATCGGCAGTTTCAGCTTCTTTTGTAAACACCACATGAATGTTGTGATAGTCCGAACATTCCGTCTGATGGCCAATCACGCGGTAAGCATCAAATACTGCAATGACTTCGATTTGTTTCATTCCCTGATAGTTTGAAAGCTTATCCAGTAGAATCCCTCTGGCTGCATCCATATTTTCCCGGGCAAGGTCTTTCAACTCATCCCATGCAAAAATAATATTGTAACCATCCACCAACAGATACTCCTGTTTTTTCGGTTGCGGGGAAAAACTTCTGGTCACAGATTCCGTGCGGCTCTCCACTCTGCGCCGGCGCACCACGCCATTTCTGCGTGTTCGGGATCCACTGTTTGCATAAAATGTCTTCTCCAGAATTGCGTCTACTTCGTCCACACCGATCCACTCATCCATGACGCTACGGGTGGCCCGCTCCGGGAGTTCCTCTCTGCGGTCTGCTTCCGACTGCCAGCCTTCCACGTGCATATGCTCTTTTACCTCATTCCATGGAACGGTAAAACCTGCACCGTGGGTACAAAATACGGATCCGGTCGGATTGCTCAGGTCGTGCTCCGGATCGTAGCCAGCAGCTGCAATCACTTCATCCGCATTATGGCACGGCGCATATCCATCCAGTGTCAGAAACAGCCGTCCAAAGCCCTTTGTGTAAGCTGCCACTTCTTTCGGATAATCCTGCATTTCACTGACCGGTGCCTTTCCTGTAAGCACAGACAAACCACTCTCATTCTGCACAATCTCAAAGGTTCCGTTCATTTTTTCAATATCCGTCATGGCTTTGCCGATCATTGTCTCCGGCAATTCCAGCCGGAATTGATAATATGGCTCCAAGAGTACAGATTCTGCCTCCATCAGTCCCTGACGGATCGCACGATACGTTGCCTGACGGAAATCTCCGCCCTCGGTATGTTTCTGATGTGCGCGGCCTGCGATCAGCGTCAGTTTCATATCTGTGATTGCCGCCCCGGTCAGCACACCGCGGTGCTCCCGCTCCTGTAAATGTGTCAAGATCAACCGCTGCCAGTTTTTATCCAGCATATCCTCACTGCAGTTGGCTGCGAATACCAAGCCACTGCCCGCCGGAAGCGGCTCCATCAGCAGATGGACTTCCGCATAATGACGCAGCGGTTCAAAATGGCCGACTCCCTCCACCATATTTGCTATCGTTTCTTTATATACAATATGAGAATTTCCAAAGGTGACATCAACTCCAAACCGCTCTGCAATCAGGCTCTGCAAAATCTCTGTCTGGATCTCACCCATAATCTGTGCCTGGATTTCCTGCAATTGCTCATCCCAGACAATATGAAGTTCCGGCTGTTCTTCTTCCAGAAGCTTCAGTTTCGGCAGCATTACCGCCGGATCACAATCCTGCGGCAGGCAGACCTGACAGGTCAGTACCGGTTCCAGAATCGGTGGCAGTGTCTGCGCAGCATCTCCAAGTCCCTGTCCCGGATATGTTTCCATGAGTCCCGTCACTGCACAGACTTCGCCCGCCTGTACTTCCTGCCGGGTTTCATATTTTTCACCGGAATAGATGCGAATCTGATTTACTTTTTCCAAAGTGTCGTCATCCGCCTCTTTTTTTGTGCAGATCAGGTCTTTTACTTTCAAAACGCCTCCTGTCACTTTTAAATGTGTCAGCCGGTTTCCCTGCTCATCTCTGGAAATTTTATATACTTTTGCTGAAAAATCTGACGCATACTCCACCGGCTCTGTCCAGTATACAAAGCCATTCAGAAATGCTTCGATGCCTTCCATTTTCAGTGCGGAACCAAAATAGCACGGAAATACCTGACGCTCCGTGATCATCTCCCGAATCTGTTCTGTCGGAATACTGCCGGTTTCCAGATAAGTCTCCAATGCTTCTTCCTGACAGGTTGCAAGTTCTTCATACAGCCCATCCAAAGACAAAGTACTCTGATTCTGACTGATGTTCTGGTTTCGATCCGTATTTGCAAGCACATCAGTATCTGAAAAATCAATACAACCATCAGACAACCGCTCTTTTAACTCTGCAATTAACACTTCTTTATCCGCTCCCGGCTGGTCCATTTTATTTACAAACAGAAATGTTGGGATTTCATACTCCTGCAGCAGATTCCAGAGTGTCACCGTATGTCCCTGCACACCGTCCGTGCCGCTGATCAGCAGCACCGCATAATCCAACACCTGCAGTACACGCTCCATCTCTGCAGAAAAATCCACATGCCCCGGTGTATCCAGCAATGTCAGCTCTGTATCCTGCCAGCTAAACTCTGCCTGTTTCGAAAAAATCGTGATTCCCCTTGCACGCTCTCTCGCATCTGTATCCAGAAATGCATCTTTTGTATCTACTTTTCCAAGTCTTCGAATTGCACCTGCAGTATATAAAAGTGCCTCTGACAGCGTGGTTTTTCCGGAATCCACATGCGCCATCAATCCGGTACAGATGTGCTTTCTTTTCTTTTTCTCTATCATATAGTCACCTCGTATCCACCGACTTTCCGGCATTTTCTTTCTGTTCTCTATACGTCCTTTTTTCACTAATTATTTTTATCATAACATATATTATGCAAAGATACAAAAAAGACATGGACAGAACCATTGCTTTTGCAAAATCTGCCCATGCCTTTCTATTACAGTAGTTGTCTATTATAAGCTTCCGATTCCTCAGACTCGATTTTTACTCAAGGGTCTCTCCGTTAATCACCTGCTGGATCATTGTTTTTGCCTGATCTACCGTAGACTGGTCCGGAACCATAACATACAGTTTCTGGCTCATGGAGTATGTGGATGACATTGCTCCGCTTCCGTCTACACTGTAAGATTTTACGTTCCAGGAACTACCGTCTGACAGCTGGTCTTTTACCAGATTAGATAATGCATCATACGGCATATCCGTCTGGAAGCTTCCCTCCAGGCCTTTCATCAATTCGTTGAAGTTCTGCAGAACGGCTGGTGTCTGAAGTTTCTGGATCACACCTTTGATGACTTCCATCTGGTCTTTTCCACGCTGACGGTCACCTTCTGCAAAAGAATGACGTTCTCTTGCAAATGCCAGTGCCTGTTCTGCGTTCAGATTATTGGTACCTTTTGTATAATGATAGGATCCAACACTAAAGTCGTAATCAGACTGTACAGTTACACCACCCAGTGCATCGATCAGATCCTCAAATCCACTGAAGTTGACACGGAAATAGTAATCCATATCAATGTCGTACAGCATGCCAAGGGTATCTTTGGAAACATCGATACCATAAATTCCTGCATGGGTCAGCTTGTCTTTGACACCACCGGAAATAGATAACGGTACAAAGTAATCTCTCGGTGTGGAAACCAGTAATATCTGATGTGTATTTGCATTTACAACTGCAATAATATTTACATCGCTTCGGCTCTTTGTGGAAACATCTCCATAAGTATCAATACCACTGATAAACATGGTAAATATACCTTTTTCATCTGTCAGTGTCTTATCAGAGCTTGTCTTTTTCACTGCCGTTTTCCACTCATAAGATGCGATCTCACGGATACCGGACTCAAAATTCTCATAGCCTTCACTCTCGGAGATCATTCCGACAAAATCTTCGCTCATAACAATGGCACGGCAGTCTCCGCTGGTCAGTGCATCTGCCAGATCCGTTGTCCCGTTACATTCTACAACGGAAATATTCTCTGCGAGCTCTTCCTCAATCTGTGCCACTGCATTATCAGTATCATCACGATTGATCTGCGCCAGAATACCAAAACGGTATGCGGATGCATCCTGAATGCTCTGTGCCGGATCATCAGCAAGAACATATACACCAACTTTCGTCGTCTCTTCTTTTGCATCAGTGATATTTTCCAGTGTGTCAGTTAATTTTCCGACTTTACCACCGGCAAATGCCAGTACACCGCACACCAGTGCAGCAATCACAACACCGATAATAAACCGTACCAGACGGATTTCTTTTTTCATCAGAAATCTGCACAGTACAATCAGCACAGCCAGTACAACTGCTGCAATGATCAGCAATTTATTTGGCAGCATGTTATTTTTCTTCAAAAGCCAGACCATCCATACAGACATAACAATCTGTACAGCTGTCACAAGCCAGCCGATACAAAAACATACTTTTGTCTTCATATCCACACTTTCATTTTCTCTTTTGCTCATTTCATTTCCTCTTTCTTTTTTGCCTGAAACCTGATCTATCTGATGTACCTGCTTCATGCAGGAGCGTAAAATGTCGCCCGCTTTCGTAATCCATCAGATTCATTTCCTGTTATGCAAGCAGTTTTTCCACCGCTTCTGCATCAAAAGTAACAGATGCCACATGATCTACCTCAATCTGATACAGTGCATTGGCCGCAATGTGCTCTGCTGCCTGCTCCAGATCACGGATACCTGTCGTATTTTCGTATTTTTTGATCACTACATCCAGGCCTTCCGGTGTTACAATACATTCGTGTTCACTCATACCCATACGTTTTAATACTTTTGGCAGAGAGAAACGGGAGAAAATTGTCTTCTTCTCCTCCGGTGTATAATCCGGAATCTCAATAACCGCAAAACGGGACATCAGCGGTGCGCTGATGCGGTCTCTGTCATTGGCTGTTGCGATCGGATACACACCAACCGTCGGAACCATACATTCCATGTAGTTATCGGTAAATCCAAGGTTATCCAGCAAAGTCAGCAGTACGTCTGCCGGGTTTCCATTTCCTTTTCCGTTGGAAGCTTTATCTAACTCATTGATGATAAATACCAGACCGGACTCTCCTGCTGCGGAAAATGCTTCCATGATGATACCCGGTTTTGCATTGGCGTAAACACGGGAACTTCCCGTCAGCTGCTCCGGATCATGGATAGAACTCATGTCAAGTGTGGTCCACGGCAGTTTCAGGATACGAGCAACCGCATAAGCAATCTGAGATTTACCGGTTCCGGCCGGACCGATCAGCAACAGACCGTAGGCCGGCAGTGTATGCGTACGATTGATCTGAATAATCGTCTCGATAATACGCTGTTTTACACGCTCCATACCATACAATTCTTCGTCCAGAATCCGACGGGCTTCCTCCGGATCGATTGCTTCAAAATAGTTACTTTTCCAACGAATATTCATCATAATGGAAAGGGCACGCTGCGCATGACGGCGTTCCTCCGCAGAAACCTCATGAGAACGTGCAACGGCCAGATTCCGACGGGCCCACAGGCGGATATTATCCGGCAGTGTACGGCCTGCACAATTCATAAAGTCTGTGATACTCTGCAGACTGGTCAGCTTCATGCTGTCGCCTTCTTCTTCCTGCTCTTCCTCCTCATGCACTTCTGTCGGTGCGTTGCTGGCAAACAAACGCTCCATCATAAACTGTAAAAATCCATCCTCTGCGGACAGTTTCGTGCCACCGCCAAAAGCAATCTCACGGATTTTGTATACTGCATAGCCATCCGGACGGTTTTCACCGGAAAGACGCACGTTGATGTGGTTCTCACCCAGCCAGCGCAGCAGGCTGACAAAACGTGCATCGATCTGCAGAATATCTGCACTGACCTTGCCGCCCTCTTCTTCAAACTCAAAAGAAGTTCGCTTTACCGGATTTGTAAACACACCACAGGAATGATGCTGCCACTGCTGTGCTCTGTTGTCCAGCAGCAAAATCGGAGATTCCGCTGTCGCCTCAGAGTCATTGGAAAACAGCATCGTATAGGTACAGATTCCCTGTGCATTGGCATCTGGTTTATTATTAAAATCAAATACGGGCATTTTCTAGCTCCTTTACCTACTTTTTTCGTAATCTTTAATAGTATATCACTACTTATGTCATTAGAAAAGTTAATTTTTTCTTATTCTACATCTACCGGTTTCAACTCACCGGTTACGGAATCCATAATAAATCCGGTAATCGTGATATCCTTTGGCATCAATGTATGATTTTTCAATGCGATCACCGTATCTCTGACAGACTGCTCGACGCACGCAAAGCCGCCCAGCCATTTTTCCAGATCAATACCGCTGTTTCGCACAATGTTGATATGTTCCTGTGAAACGCCTCTGTGTGTCAGTTCCTCCAGAAGTTTTCCACCGTCCATGCCCTGCACACCGCAGTCCGTATGTCCGATGACCATTACTTCTTCCACGCCAAGCTCGATAATTGCTACTAAAAGGCTTCGAACCACACTACCATATGGGTGTGTGATGACACCGCCGGCATTTTTTATAATTTTTGCATCGCCGTTTTTCAATCCCAGAGCTGCCGGAAGTAGTTCCGTCAGACGTGTATCCATGCAGGTCAGAATTGCCAGTTTTTTATCCGGATACTTGCTGGTCAGATACGGTTCGTATGCTTTATTTTCCACAAACTTCTTATTGTACTCCATAATTTCGTTGATCATTTGTACTCCTCCTTATGCAAACAAAAAATAGAACTATTCAGCATGTTTCTGAATAGCTCTATTGTAACAATTATTTCCTGTTTTTACCAGACCACTTTTATCAGCATGGAATGCCCATCCTCACTGAACGCAGAAATTTTTCCCTTATGTGCAGTTACAACCGCCTTAGCCACAGACAGGCCGATACCGGAACCGCCTTTTTCCGAATTACGCGCTTCGTCCAGCCGATAAAAACGCTCAAATACCTGATCCAGATTTCCCTGCGGAATCGGCTCCGTCTCGTTCCATACCGTCAGGATCGTTTTGTTTCCTTTGCCCCAGAGATGTACGCGGATCGTACTGTCCGGTGTGGAATATTTCACTGCATTATCCAGCAAAATGTCAAAAAGCTGACGAATGGTTTTCTCCTCGCCGTTCAGCATAATGCCATCTGCAATGTCTGTCTCGATATTTTTATTCTGCATCATCACCAGTGTCTCAAATGGTTCTACGCAGTCAATCAAAGCATCGGAAAGTGAAAATTTTGTCTTTACTCCATTGACTTCGCCTTCATCCAGCTTGGACAGGGTGATCAGCTGCTGTGTCATGACGGTCAGACGGTGCACCTGATTGCGGATACTTTTGGTCCACTGACTCTCCCCGTTGTCCATCTCGATAATCTCTGTGTTGGCATCAATGATGGTCAGTGGTGTCTTCAGTTCATGGCTGGCATCTGTAATAAACTGCTTCTGTTTTTTGTAGCTTTCTGCCACCGGCCGGAACACCAGTTTTGAGAAAAATACAACCAGTACAAACACGGCGGCCAGCCCCACAGTGGAAATACCAAAACTATTTTTCGCAAAGTTTTTCACCGTTGTGATTTCCTGTCGACAGTCCACAAATACGATCATGGTTCCGTCTTCCGTCTCGGTCACGCGATAACGGTAAATATCAAAAAATCCGGTTGTTTTTCCGGAAGTATACACTTCACTGGCGTACTCTTTTGCGGAATCCTCATCAATGGCGGCAATTTTTCCGGTGTCACAGTCTGATACATCTCCATCGGAATCAAAAGTTACCGTAAAATAGCGGGTTTCAAATGGGGTTTCCTTGGAAAAACCCATGTGATCTTTGCCAATGTTATCCGGCGGATTTTTCTGATCATCTGCTATATTTTCCCCATCCGGCTTATCCGGTGGAGTCGTATCCGAATTTGAATCCTCCGGTGGCTGTCCGTTCTGCCCCTGATTTTCCGTTGCACCAGAATCATTTATACCTGCATCACCGAAACTTCCGCCTTCGCTGACGATCCATTCCGTCAGAGTATCTGCTTTTTCCACCAGATGATGATAATTGACGATATTCACCGCCAATATCATACTTTCCAGTACGATCAGAATCGCACACATGGCGGCTATAATAAATTTTTTTCGTAATTTCTTTATCATAGTGATTTTTCCTATTCTGACACAACCAGGGAATAACCTAACCCGCGGGCTGCTTTGATCTTAATATCCGCGCCAAGTTCCTGCAGTTTTTTCCGCAAATAAGAAATATAAACCCAGACCGTTCTTGTATCCGTTTCCGTGTCATATCCCCAGACTTTTTCCAGAAAACGCTCTGTTGAGATCAGCTGACCGGGATTTGCCATCATCATTTCCATCATCTGAAATTCCTTGTTTGGAAGGTGCAGGCTGCCTGTTTCTGAACGCAGTTCAAAACTGGCACAATCCAGTTCCATATTTCCCATTTTTAATACGGTAGTGGCTGTGGCTGTTTTGCGTCGTGTCACCGCCCGCAATCTGGCCAGCAGTTCTTTTGCAGCAAATGGTTTGCTCAGATAATCGTCCGCTCCTGCATCCAGTCCAACCACACAATCATCCAGTTCTGATTTTGCTGTCAAGATCAGAACCGGAACGTTGTTGCCCTGTCGGCGTACATTTTTCAGAACTGTGATGCCGTCCATTTTCGGCATCATGATGTCCAAAATCACATCATCATAATCATCCGCCATAATGTAATCCAGGGCATCCTGTCCGTTGTAGACTGCGTCTACCGAATAATTGTTATGTTTTAAAATCATGACGAGCGCGTCTGATAATTCGCGCTCGTCCTCTGCCAGTAAAATTCGCATGTTTACTCCTATCCTGCTTTTCTTTCATCTCAGTCTGAGTTGGGACTCCCTCTTCTGCATGTGGTAAGTAATAACAATTTATCTCAGTCGAGAAGACTCCCACTTCTGTAAGTGGCGAGTAATAACAAGTCTTTCTCAGTGGGAGTACAATCTCCGACTGAGATAAACGCTCCGCGAGGATGTGCAGTGATTCTGAGAAGAATATGTCAGCTTTCGCTGACCAGAATCACGCACCAAGTCTCACGTGCGTTCGACTTGAATTTCTTTACTAACAGTATAGGGTGGAAACTTTAAATTTACCTAAAAAAATCAAAAAAGATAATTTTTTCTATCTATCCCACTTATCACACAGCGCATTGATCTGATCTGCGAACTTCGCCATATCTTTATTTGCGATTTCTTTGTTTTTATGGATAACCGCAATCAGGCGCTGACCTGCTGCCAGAAGTCTCTCAAATACCGTGTTGACAGATTTCTTGGTCTTGCGTTTCTCTGCCAGTTTTCTGCTGCCCTGAACAACGCACAGATTCTGCTGCAGATCATAAATATCCCCGCTGTACGGAGCCACGGCATCCACACCAACCACTTCTTTTAAATGTGCTGCAAAATTATCCGTCACCTGATCCTGTCCATGAACCACAAACACCCGTTTCGGTTTCTGCTTCATGCCCTGCACCCAGGCGGTCAGGTGATCTTTATCCGCATGGCCGCTGATACCCGGCAGATTCAAAATTTCTGCATTGACATGTACTGTCTCACCAAAAAGTTTTACCTCTTTTGCGCCGTTCAACAGCTGATATCCCAATGTGCCCGGAACCTGATATCCAACAAATACAATAGTACACTCTTCCCGCCACAAATTATGTTTCAGATGATGGCGGATACGGCCTGCCTCACACATTCCGGAAGCAGATATAATTACCTTTGGTGTCTTGATAAAATTAATTCCTCTGGATTCATCACTGGAAACCGTGGTCTTTAATCCGGGGAAACCAATTGGATTAATGCCACTTTTGATCATTTCCAGATCTTCCTCGCGAAAACACTCCAGCACGTTTTTATTAAAAATATTTGTCGCTTCGATGGCAAGCGGACTATCCACATACACCTCGAAATTCTGGAAGGAAGACAACATCTGATTTTGTTTGATTTTTCTCAGATAATACAGCATTTCCTGGGTACGTCCTACGGAAAATGCCGGAATAACTACGTTTCCTCCTCTGGCAAATGTCACTGCCAGCACTCTGGCCAGCTCGGATGCATAATCAGGCGGAACATCATGATTTCTGTCTCCATAGGTAGACTCCATGATCAGATAATCCGCGGATTCCGGGATTTCCGGATCACGGATCAGCGCACGGTTGCCATTTCCAATATCACCGGAGAAGATCAGTTTGCACTCATCGTCCCCCTCTTTTGCCCACATTTCAATAAAAGAAGAGCCAAGCAGATGACCTGCATCACGGAAACATACAGTCAATTCATCGCACACATGCACTTTTTTATCATAATCACATGGCACAAAATAGTTCAAAACACCCTGCGCATCATTCACACTGTACATAGGAACGACTTCCGGCTGACCGGCTCTGCGGGCTTTCCGGTTTCTCCAGTCTGCCTCAAACTCCTGAATGTGTGCACTGTCTTTTAACATGATGTTACAAAGCTGTGTGGTAGCATTTGTGGCAAAAATCTGTCCACGGAAGCCTCTTGCATACAACAGCGGCAATAATCCGGAATGGTCGATATGTGCGTGTGTCACAAACACATAATCAATCGCTGCTGCATTCACCGGAATATCCTGATTTTCGTAGATGTCTGCCCCCTGCTCCATACCACAATCCACCAGAATATGTTTTTCCCCGATTTTCAGATAATGACAACTTCCTGTTACTTCATGCGCTGCACCAATAAATTCAATTCTCATAGAAAAACCCCCTTCTACATATTATTTTTCATCATCCTCTTTGCCCTGCAGATAGTAGATAAATTGCTGTGCGGTTCTGCCGGAAATTCCGCCATGGCTCAGTTCCCATTTATTTGCTTCTGCCTTCAGCTCATCCTCAGACATCTTGATGCCTGCTTTTGCAGCCAGATGGACCACAATGTCAAAATACTCTTTCTGGCTCGGTTTGGAGTAATTGATGGTAACACCAAAACGGTTAACCAGAGAAAGTTTCTCCTGCATCGTGTCGGAACGATGCATTCCCTCATCCTGCTGTACATCGTTGCGGTCGCTCCATGTCTCACGGATCAGATGACGGCGGTTGGATGTCGCATAGATCAGAATATTATCCGGTTTTGTCTCCACACCGCCTTCGATGACAGCCTTCAGGAATTTATATTCAATCTCAAATTCCTCAAATGAGAGATCATCCATATAAATAATGAACTTGTAATTTCTGTTTTTCACGGCTGCGATAACATTTGACAGATCTTTGAACTGATGCTTGTAAATTTCAATCATGCGCAGACCCTGACCGTAAAACTCATTGACAATTGCTTTGATACTGGTTGATTTACCGGTTCCACTGTCACCAAAGAGCAGCACATTGTTTGCTTTTTTTCCTTCCACAAAGGCACGGGTATTGTCCACCAGTTTTTTCTTCTGGATCTCATATCCAACCAGATCAGACAGCATCACTTTATCCATGTTGTTGATCGGTAAAAATACAAGTTTGCTGTCGGTACGATCCTGAATACGGAATGCCTTGTTCAGACCAAACATGCCAACACCGTAATCACGGTAAAATTCAGTTACTGCTGTGAAAAATCCTTCCACATCTTTCGCCTGTTCCATGCGGCTGCTCAATGCCTGTACTTTCTCACTGACATTTTTGTTGTACATCAGTTCTTTTTTCTCAATGGCACGATAATTGGAAATCTGTGTAAAGCAGTCAATACCAAGAGATTTCTCAATTTCAGAAAAATCATACTCAAACAGATTTTTGATGGCCGCGAAATCATTTTTTGCGAAATGGTTGACACTTCCATCGTTCGCACCGATTTTTTCACAGGTGATGCTGAATGGATTTTCATTTGTAATAAGGAAATACGCCAGGTAATTGTGCCACAGATTATTATCAAATCCAAAATCTGTTGCCACCGTCAGCAGACGTTTGATCTGGGTATACACCTTGCGGATCAGCACTGCATTGCTCTGGGTGCCCTCCTCAAATTCCCGGAAAATCTCACCCATCTGATATAAAATACAATCCTCGTCTATGTCTCCATACATAATTAATTTTGCAATATCTCTGTACATACTGAAACCTCCTGTACGTTTTCTTTTTTATGGTTCCTGCCGGAACTTCTTTATGCTTTTTTAATAGTTTATACCCTTTTTTCCACTTTGCCAATAGTTGTATTTTTCTTTCTGATAAGGTATCATAGAAAACATAAAAACGAATCCATTTCTTATTGTAAGAACTACAGGATTTGCATAACGTAACAAAGGAGATTTTTATATGCCAAATACAAACTGGAATGACGTTGGTGATAAAATAAAAGATGCCGTTGACGCAGCCATCTCCACCGGAGATTTTACAAACCTGAGCCGTTCCATCGGAGACGTGATCAACGACACCATCGACAACGTAAAAAGTTCAGTGAAAGATTCTGCCAATAATTCATATAGCTCTAATCCGTACTATAAAACGACACACACGCGACCGGCTCCGGATCAGGCACAGCCACCGGTATTATACAACAAGCGTCCGGGCGGACAGGCCGGTGCCATCATCAGCATGGCGCTTGGATATTCCGTTGGAATATTTACACTGGCAGGACTGATCACATTCACAGCCCTCAGCGCAGCTGTTTCCCATATGTTTATCGTACCGGTTGTTATCTTCGGTGTACTCGCCGTCACCGGATTTACCCTTGGTGTCAACGGTACAAAAAAAATCCGTCTGCTGAACCGTTTCAGAAGCTATGTGCGCCAGATCGACCACCATTTAAGTGTACCGCTTCAGCAGCTTGCGGATTGCAATCACAAATCCACTGCATTTATTGCAAAAGATCTGCAAAAAATGATCGATCAGCATCTGTTCTATGAAGCACATGTGGACACACAGGACAACTATTTCCTGCTTTCTGATCAGGCTTTCGAGGATTACCGCAACGCAAGACTGGAATATTATGAAAAGAAAAAAGTGATGGAAAAAGAGCAGGAAGAACATAAAGTATCTGCCGAATGCCAGAAACTGATAGATGAAGGGCAGGCTTATGTCCGCCATATCCGTGAATGCAATGATGCAATCCCGGGAGAGGAAATTTCCCGCAAACTGGATAAAATGGAGCAGCTGGTACAGCGTATTTTTGACGAAGTCCGGATTCACCCGGAAGTGGCCCCAGAGCTGCAGAAAATGATGAACTATTATCTGCCGACCACATCCAAACTGCTGGATGCTTACCGCGAGCTGGATCAACAGCCAATCGAAGGGGAAAATATCAGCAGCACAAAAGCTGAAATTGAGCAGACAGTTGATACCCTGAACATTGCATTCGAAAAACTGCTGGACAACTTATTTGCAGACCGCGCCTGGGATATCTCTTCTGATATCTCAGTATTGAATACGATGCTTGCACAGGAAGGTCTGAAAGAAGACGATTTCAGCCTTAATAACAAATAAAATCATTTTTTAAGGAGAACATTTACTATGGACAACGAATTTAAAGACTTTGCAACCACACCAACACTGACTTTTGATGTGGCGCCGGAGACAAAAGAAACACCGGCTGCAACTGCTGCTTCTGATCTTGCAGAACAGGCTGCCGACCCGGCATTCAGTGAAAACAATCTGACTCCGGAAGAATTACAGATGGTCAACGACTTTTCTGAAAAAATCGACCTGCACAACTCTCAGGCAATTTTACAGTACGGTGTTGGCACACAGAAAAAAATGGCTGACTTTTCCGAAGCTGCCCTAAATAACGTCCGCACCAAAGATCTGGGCGAAGTAGGTGACATGCTCTCCTCTCTGGTTGTCGACCTGAAAAGTTTTGATATCACAGAGCAGGATAAAGGGTTCAAAGGATTATTCAAAAAATCCTCCAACAAGATCACTGCTATGAAAGCAAAATATGACAAAGCTGAGGTAAATGTAAATAATGTATGTACCGCTCTGGAAAATCATCAGGTAACTCTGATGAAAGACATTGCCTTGCTGGACAAAATGTATGATGTTAACCTGAATTATTTCAAAGAGCTTTCCATGTACATCCTTGCAGGAAAGAAAAAACTGGAAGAAGTCCGCGCCGGCGAACTTGCCGAAGCAGTTGCAAAAGCAAATGCTTCCAACCTTCCGGAAGATGCACAGGCAGCCAAAGACCTGCAGTCCATGTGTGATCGTTTTGAGAAGAAAATCCATGATCTGGAACTGACCAGAATGATTTCCATTCAGACTGCACCGCAGATCCGCATGGTACAGAATAACGATACGCTGATGGCTGAAAAAATTCAGTCTACTATCGTCAATACCATTCCGCTGTGGAAGAGCCAGATGGTACTTGCCCTTGGCATTGAGCACTCCGCACAGGCAGCCAAAGCACAGCGTGAAGTAACAGATATGACAAATGAACTGCTACGCAAAAATGCTGACATTCTGAAAACTGCTACTATTGATACTGCCAGAGAATCTGAGCGTGGCATTGTAGATCTTGAGACACTGAAACATACAAATGAATCTCTGATCAGTACTTTTGATGAAGTATTGAAGATTCAGACAGAAGGCCGTGAAAAACGTCAGACTGCGGAAGCAGAAATGCAGCGTATGGAAAATGAACTCAAAAAGAAACTTCTTGAGATTCGTAATTAATTTCTTGTTTATGGTAGTTTAAAAAAAGCTGGAAGAAAACTCCAATGCCGGCACGAATGATTTTCTATCTACGCTGCGCCGCTTATCTCCGACCGCTTTCGCGAACTCACCAACAGCAAAGACAGCTGTTGGCTCAGACACACTCCCGCGGTCGGGCTATGCTCGCTTCGATAACGAAAATCAGTCTACCGCCTTGCCTTGGAGTTTTGCTTCCAGCTTTTTTTATTTACGCCGTGGCACCGCGTGACACGGCGTAAATGGAACAAAGCAGAAACATTTCTCATACCTGCACCGGAAATACAATTTTAATTTCCGTTCCTTTTCCAAGCTCACTTTCTATTTTCAGTTCTGCCTTATGCATCACTGCAATGTGTTTTACAATTGCAAGACCAAGCCCGGTTCCACCTGTCTGCTTAGATCTGCTTTTATCCACACGATAGAAACGTTCAAAAATACGCTCCTGATCTTCCTTGGATACGCCAATTCCGGTATCTTTTACCGACACAAACGGATGACCATTTTCCTCACCGATCGTGACATTCACAGAACCGCCAACACAATTGTATCGAATGGCATTATCACACAGATTATAAATCAGCTCATCCATCATACGGCGATTGGCCTGGATTACTTCACTTGCACCTTTCACCCGAACAACCACCTGGTGTTTGTTGGCCTGCATTTCCAACATATCCTGACAATTCAATGCCATCTCATACAGATCCACCGATTCTTTATCCACACACTCTTCCACAGAATCCAACTGTGACAAACGCAGAATATCATTTATCAATGTCAGCAGTCGCTGGGAACTCTTATGGATTTCCCCCGCAAAACGCACAGTATCTTCACCCTGTGCAATCCCCGATTCAATCAGTTCTGCATACCCGGAAATGGACGTCAGTGGTGTTTTCAGCTCATGGGATACATTTGCGGTAAATTCCTGCCGCATCTTCGAATTTCGTTTCAATTCCCGATGCTGCTGATTGATCGTCTCAATAAATGGCTGAATCTCCGGATATGTCTGCATTTCACTTACTTTTTCTACATCCACAGCCAGCATTTCAATTGGTTCAATAAACCGTTTTGTCATAATATGTCCCAAAACCAGACATAATACAAAAATCACTGCAAAAATACCTATACACTCTGGCACCAGATATGTACACATTTTTGCCACGTATGGAATATCTCTGGATACACGGATAATACAGCCATTATCCAGTTTTTCTGCGTAATAAAAAGACAGCGTTCCAATGGTATTGGAACGTCTTGTTGCCTTTCCTTCACCTTCTTTTAACGCCTGTTGAACCTCCGGGCGTTCCATGTGGTTTTCCATCTTGCTGGCATTGGCTTTGCTCTCATAAAGCACATTTCCGTCTGTATTGATCAGTGTAATACGCAGCCCGTCCGCATTTGCATCATAATTCTGCTCCAATGTATTAACAATGTAATCTGAACTTGCAAGGACATGAACATCTGTCTGCAGATCCTGAAAAATCTGCTTCTGTAACATCATAAAATATGCCCAGAATGTCAAGCCAATGGTCAGTAAAATGGCCAGTGCCGCAATTCCAACTAAATTTTTATGAATTTTCTTTCTCATACTTTCTGCCTCGTCAAAAAACTATTTGTATCTTGTTTCTCACCACCTGCAGGAGGTGGGAGTCATCTCACATCTGATATATTTAATCTCTAATATGGTTCAAGCTATATCCTACATTTCGAACAGTCTGGATCAATTTACCCGACGGACCCAGTTTCTGACGTAATGTCTTGATATGCATATCAAGCGTACGGGACTCGCCGGTAAAATCCATCCCCCAGATTTCTTCCATCAGACGATCTCTGGTCAGTACAATCCCCTCATTCATGATCAGATATTTCAATAATTCATATTCTTTATAAGTCAGATCACATTTCCCCTGTGCAGTATGTACCTCATGCTTACTGTCATTCAATGTAATATCTTCAAACTCATATACTTCTTTTTTCTGAATAGAAGCACTTCTTCTCAACAGTGCTTTTACCCTTGAGATCAATTCCATCACTCCAAACGGTTTGGTCAGATAATCATCAGCACCAAGATCCAGCCCTTTTACTTTATCCAATTCTGTCGTTTTCGCCGTTACCATAATAACCGGGACCAGGACTGTGCTGTGATTCAGACGCATTTTTTTCAAAATCTGCAGTCCATCTTCATCCGGTAACATAATATCCAATAAAACCAAATCCGGAATCTGTTCATCCAAAGCTGCATAAAAATCTCTGGCACATTCAAATCCATGCACTTCATAACCGGAATTTTTCAAAGCAAAACTCTCGATTTCCTGAATATTCTTATCATCTTCTACGATATAAATCATCATATCTTTCCACCTCATCTACTTCAAACAGCTGACATCCTATGTCCATTATGCTTTACTTATTGCTCATTTTTTCACTATCTGGATACTTTCTTGGTTTGTTAATCCTAATTAGTTTATCTTATTTATTATTATAAATAGCACCCGTAAAATAAAATCATATTTTAAGTAAATTCTATGTAAAAAATTTTACATATATTATACCACGTATCTTGTTTCGGGTGGCTTAAAATTCACTATTTAGGTTTTTAAAAGAACTCCTGGAATTTTGTCTCAGTCGCTAACAATCGCTCCTTGAGAAAAAATTCCAAGAGTTCTTTATCTGCACAATGAATTTTGTAAATTTTTGCGCCACCCCACACTGCGTGCCGCACAAGGTTTCCTCGGCGTAGCGGCATAGCGATTAAAGCGATATAAAATTTAATATCATAAAAAAGTGGCACTTATAATTTTACATCGTAGATAAAGAAAACGTGGTATTTTTCCTCAGTAAGCGATTGTTAGCTACGGAGGTAAAATACCACGTTTTTGATTCATACACTAAAGTTTAAGCCACTGCACAAACTTTAAATTTTACTTAGCTGCCAGAGCTTTTTTGATCTCCTCAGTAAGAAGCGGAACGATCTTGTTCAGATCTCCAACGATACCGTA
>NZ_CAKRAS010000023.1 GCF_934295145.1 uncultured Eubacterium sp.
CCACCTTCACGGATAGCGAATGTAAGACCCTGCTCCATAGCGATTGGGTGGATGAGCTCGATTGTCATCTCTACGTTATCGCCAGGCATGCACATCTCTGTACCTTCTGGAAGGTTGCAAACACCTGTTACGTCAGTTGTTCTGAAGTAGAACTGCGGACGATAGTTGTTGAAGAACGGTGTATGACGGCCACCCTCATCTTTTGTCAGTACGTAAACCTGAGCTGTGAATTTTGTATGGCATGTAATTGTACCTGGTTTTGTAAGAACCTGACCTCTTTCGATGTCCTCTCTCTTAATACCACGAAGTAATGCACCGATGTTATCACCAGCCTGAGCCTCGTCTAACAGTTTACGGAACATCTCAATACCAGTAACAGTTGTTTTCTGGATCTCCTCTTTGATACCAACGATTTCAACTTCCTCGTTGATGTGAAGAGTACCACGCTCTACTCTACCTGTAGCAACTGTACCACGACCTGTGATTGTGAATACGTCCTCTACCGGCATAAGGAATGGCTGATCTGTTGCACGCTGCGGATCCGGAATATACTCATCAACTGTGTCCATGAGCTCCATGATCTTGTCGCCCCACTCGCCCATCGGATCTTCCAGAGCTTTTAAAGCAGAACCTTTGATGATCGGGCAGTCTGTGAAGTCATACTCTTCCAGAACTTCTGTGATCTCCATCTCTACTAACTCAAGCAGCTCCTCATCGTCTACCATATCGCATTTGTTCATGAATACAACGATGTAAGGTACACCTACCTGACGGGAAAGAAGGATGTGCTCTTTTGTCTGAGCCATAACACCGTCTGTAGCAGCTACTACAAGGATAGCGCCATCCATCTGAGCAGCACCAGTGATCATGTTTTTAACGTAATCAGCATGGCCTGGGCAGTCAACGTGTGCATAGTGACGTTTTGCTGTCTGATACTCAACGTGAGCTGTAGAAATTGTGATACCACGCTCTCTCTCTTCTGGAGCTTTATCGATATTCTCGAAATCTACTTTCTCGTTTCCTTCTACTCTCTCAGCTAATACTTTTGTAATAGCAGCTGTTAAAGTTGTTTTACCGTGGTCAACGTGTCCAATTGTACCAATGTTACAATGTGGTTTGCTTCTGTCAAATTTAGCTTTTGCCATTTTTGCGTCCTCCTTAAAATTGTATGCCTTCGGCATTCATAATTCTTAATTGAATCTTATCACTCGATACTTCGATTATATTAAAAAGGTCAAAGTATTTCAAGTTTTATTTTGCTTTTGCGGAAATAATTTTGTCCTGTACAGACTTCGGAACCGGCTCATATTTCTCGAAGAACATTGAGTAGTTACCACGTCCCTGTGTTTTGGAACGTAAGTCTGTAGAGTATCCAAACATCTCTGCCAGCGGTACATAACCTCTAACGATTTTTCCACCGCCAAGGTCATCCATACCTTCGATACGTCCACGACGAGAGTTAATATCACCGATTACGTCACCCATGTACTCTTCCGGCATAGTAACTTCTACTTTCATGATCGGCTCAAGAAGAACCGGGCTTGCTTTCTGCATAGCCTCTTTGAAACACATAGATCCGGCAATATGGAATGCCATCTCAGAGGAATCGACCTCATGATAAGATCCGTCGTAAACTGTAGCTTTCACACCTACAACCGGGAATCCAGCAATGATACCAGCCTTAGCTGCTTCTTCAATACCTTCTCCAACTGCCGGGATGTACTCTTTCGGAATAGCACCACCAACAACTGCGGACTCAAACTTGAATGTCTCTTCACCGTTTGCATCCATCGGCTCGAATTTAACTTTACAGTGTCCGTACTGACCACGTCCACCGGACTGTTTTGCATATTTGTATTCCTGATCAACAGGTTTTGTAAATGACTC
This sequence comes from uncultured Eubacterium sp., assembly GCF_934295145.1. Taxonomy (GTDB): domain Bacteria; phylum Bacillota; class Clostridia; order Lachnospirales; family Lachnospiraceae; genus Eubacterium_I. The sequence goes on from NZ_CAKRAS010000023.1 coordinate 1,888, forward strand.
TTTGTAAGCAACCTGAGGAGCACCAACGTTTGCCTCTACTTTGAACTCACGAAGCAGACGGTCAACGATGATTTCCAGATGTAACTCACCCATTCCGGCGATGATTGTCTGGCCTGTCTCAGTGTTTGTATGAGCACGGAAAGTAGGATCTTCCTCTGCAAGTTTTGCAAGAGCTTCACCCATCTTGCCCTGTCCAGCTTTTGTTTTCGGCTCAATTGCAAGCTCGATAACCGGCTCTGGGAACTCCATGGACTCTAAGATTACCGGATGCTGCTCGTCACAGATTGTATCACCTGTTGTAGTGATTTTGAATCCAACTGCGGCTGCGATATCACCTGAGTAAACTTTGTCCAGCTCAGTTCTCTTGTTAGCGTGCATCTGAAGGATACGTCCAACACGCTCTTTTTTATCTTTTGTTGCATTCAGTACGTAAGAACCGGAATTCATTGTACCGGAGTATACACGGAAGAATGCAAGTTTTCCAACGAACGGGTCTGTCATGATCTTGAATGCAAGAGCGGAGAACGGCTCATCATCAGATGAATGTCTCTCAATCTCATTACCATCCAGGTCAACACCCTTGATAGCTGGAATATCTGTCGGTGCCGGCATAAATTCTACGACAGCATCTAACAGTTTCTGTACACCTTTGTTTCTGTAAGCAGTACCACAGCAAACCGGTACAGCTGTACACTCACATGTAGCTTTTCTTAAAACAGCTTTTAACTGCTCAACGGACGGCTCTTCGCCTTCCAGATACATCATTGTCAGATCATCATCTAACTCGCAGATTTTCTCTACTAACTCGTCATGGTAAAGCTCTGCCTCATCCTGCATATCTTCCGGAATCGGCTCAATGCTGATGTCTTCACCTTTCTCATCGTTGTAGATATAAGCCTGCATCTCGAATAAGTCGATGATTCCTTTGAAGTCATCTTCTTTTCCGATTGGAAGCTGTAAGCAGATTGCGTTTTTACCTAAACGCTCACGGATCTGGTCTACTGCTCCGTAGAAGTTTGCACCAAGGATATCCATCTTATTGATGAATGCCATACGTGGTACATTGTATGTGTCTGCCTGACGCCATACGTTCTCTGACTGAGGCTCTACACCACCCTTTGCACAGAAGACACCAACGGCGCCATCCAGTACACGAAGGGAACGCTCTACTTCTACTGTAAAGTCAACGTGACCTGGAGTATCAATGATGTTGATACGGTACTCTTTTGCACCCGGTGCAGGTTTATTTTCTTTCTGCGGTGTCCAGTGGCATGTTGTAGCAGCTGAAGTAATTGTGATACCTCTCTCCTGCTCCTGCTCCATCCAGTCCATGGTAGCAGTACCTTCGTGAGTATCACCAATTTTATAGTTAATACCAGTATAATAAAGGATACGCTCTGTTAATGTAGTTTTACCTGCATCGATATGAGCCATGATACCAATATTTCTGGTTCTCTCAAGCGGATATTCTCTTCCTGCCATGGTGATTTCCTCCTCTTAGAATCTGAAATGGGAGAATGCTTTGTTTGCTTCTGCCATCTTGTGCATGTCTTCTTTACGTTTTACAGATGCGCCTGTATTGTTAGCTGCATCCATAATCTCATTTGCCAGTCTGTCTGCCATTGTTTTCTCTCCTCTTTTTCTGGAGAACATTGTTAACCAACGCAGTCCAAGTGTCTGACGTCTGTCCGGTCTTACTTCGATCGGTACCTGATATGTTGCACCACCGATACGTCTAGCCTTTACTTCAAGTACAGGCATAACGTTGTTCATAGCCTCTTCGAATACTTCGAGAGCCGGTCTTCCAGTTTTCTCTGCAACACGATCAAAAGCTCCGTATACAATTTTCTGAGCTACACCTTTCTTACCATCTAACATGATGTTGTTGATAAGTTTTGTAACTACTACGTTATTGTACATAGGATCTGCTAAAACTTCTCTTTTCTGATTATGTCCTTTACGTGGCACGGTACTTCCCTCCTTAATCATGGTTTTGGCTTGCTGTCTTTCACAGCAGTTTCTTAATCGATTAATTCAACGGTACTCACATGTGTCTCTCTAATGTGTTCATGCTGGGAACATCTATCTTTATCTGTTATCGTCGATAAAAAGAATTCCAACACTTACAATAGTTCTGTTTGTGATACTATTGGTCTTTTACAGGTCCTATTTGCCTGCTTTCGGTCTCTTAGCGCCGTATTTGGAACGAGCCTGACGTCTGTTTGCAACGCCTGCTGTATCCAGTGTTCCTCTGATGATATGGTATCTTGTACCTGGTAAGTCTTTTACACGACCACCACGGATCAGAACAACACTATGCTCCTGTAAGTTGTGGCCTTCACCCGGAATGTAGCTTGTTACTTCGATTCCGTTAGAAAGACGAACTCTGGCGATTTTTCTAAGAGCTGAGTTAGGTTTTTTCGGGGTTGCAGTCTTAACTGCTGTACAAACACCTCTCTTCTGCGGAGAAGCTGCATCTGTAGGTTTTTTCTGTAAAGAGTTGTAACCTTTCTGTAATGCAGGTGCTGTAGATTTTTTAGCAGATGTCTGACGACCTTTTCTTACTAACTGGTTAAATGTTGGCATTCTATTCACCTCCTGTATATTTTGTAAAAAGTTTCTTGTGCGCTTTTATGCACACTAAAATAGTATAGTGATTGTACCTGCTATTGTCAAGCGTATTTTCTGATTTTTCCCATTTTTTCTGTTTTTATACATATACATAGAAGGCGATGTCCTGTGACACCGCCTTCTATATTATATAAACATTTATTTACTGTTTTTTATTATTCTGTTACAGTTTCTTCTGTTTCTGCAGCTTCTTCTGTCTCAGGTGTAACAGCATCTACTTCTGTTTCTGCAGTTTCAACATCTGCGCCATCAGCTAACAGATCTTCACCAAACAGATCATCTACATCGATTTCTGCATTCTCATCAATATCAGAATCCAGGCGAATAGAACGATATCTCTTCATACCTGTTCCGGCCGGAATCAGTTTACCGATGATTACGTTCTCTTTCAGACCGATCAACGGATCGATCTTACCTTTGATTGCTGCCTCTGTCAGAACCTTTGTTGTCTCCTGGAAGGACGCAGCTGACAGGAATGAGTTTGTAGCCAGGGAAGCTTTGGTAATACCAAGCAGTACCTGTTTTCCTTCTGCAGGTTCTTTTCCTTCTGCAGCCAGCTTCTCATTTTCTTCCTCATAATCAAGGAAGTCAATCATGGTTCCTGGCAGGAAATCAGAATCTCCGTTGTTCTCGATGCGGATCTTCTTCAGCATCTGACGAACAATGACCTCAACGTGCTTATCATTGATTTCTACACCCTGTAAACGGTATACACGCTGTACTTCCTGAAGCATATAATCCTGAACTGCACGAACACCTTTGATTTTCAGGATATCATGCGGATTTACGCTACCTTCGGTAAGCTCGTCACCAGCTTCAAGTACTGCACCATCGGCAATCTTGATTCTGGAACCGTAAGGGATAAGATACGCTTTCGTCTCACCTGTTTCCGGGCTTGTAACGATGATCTCACGTTTTTTCTTTGTATCTTTAATAGTAGCAACACCAGCGAACTCTGTGATAATAGCAAGTCCTTTCGGTTTTCTTGCCTCAAAAAGCTCCTCGACACGAGGAAGACCCTGTGTGATATCATCACCGGCAACACCACCGGAGTGGAATGTACGCATTGTAAGCTGTGTACCAGGCTCACCGATGGACTGAGCAGCGATAATACCAACTGCCTCGCCTACCTGTACGGCCTGACCAGTTGCCATGTTTGCGCCGTAGCATTTTGCACAAACACCGACTTTGGAACGGCAGGTAAGAATTGTACGGATTTTTACTTTTTCAAGCGGCTCTCCGTTCTCATCTACACCTTTACTCATAACCAGAGCAGCACGTTTTGGTGTGATCATATGATTTGCTGCAACCAACACATTTCCATCTGCATCGCAGATATCCTCGCATGCAAAACGTCCTGTAATACGCTCCTGAAGGCTTTCGATTTCCTCTTTGCCATCCATAAATGCACTTACGTACATACCAGCGATCTCACGTCTTTCCTTGCAGCAGTCTGTCTCGCGGATGATCAAATCCTGAGACACATCAACCAGACGTCTTGTCAGGTATCCGGAATCGGCGGTACGAAGTGCTGTATCGGACATACCTTTACGAGCTCCATGGGCAGACATGAAGTACTCCAATACGTCAAGTCCCTCACGGAAGTTTGATTTGATCGGCAACTCGATAGTTTTACCGGTTGTATCAGCCATCAAACCACGCATACCAGCCAGCTGTTTGATCTGTTTATCAGAACCACGGGCTCCGGAGTCAGCCATCATGAAGATATTGTTGTATTTATCAAGTCCTGATAACAGCTCCTGGGTAAGCTCATCATCAGTCTCTTTCCAAGTTTCAACAACTTCTTTGTAACGCTCTTCCTCTGTGATAAGTCCACGCTTGTAGTTCTTTGTAATAAGATCTACAGTATCCTGTGCCTCTTTGATCAGTGCCGGTTTTTTCTCCGGAACTGTCATATCAGAAATAGATACGGTCATAGCAGCTCTTGTAGAGTATTTATAACCCATCGCTTTAATATCATCCAGAACTTCTGCTGTGGTTGTAGCTCCGTGAATGTTGATAACTTTCTCAAGAATCTGTTTCAGACCTTTTTTACCAACGTGGAAATCTACTTCCAGTACCAGATCATTTTCCGGTTTGCTTCTGTCTACAAATCCAAGATCCTGCGGAAGGATTTCATTGAAGATGAAACGTCCAAGTGTAGACTCAACAGTTCCTGTCTTCTCTGTGCCATCCGGCATTTTCTTTGTCACACGAACATGGATTCTGGAATGTAATTTTACATATCCGTTCTCGTATGCAAGAATTGCCTCGTTCAGGTTCTTGAAGTAGTGACCTTCACCGATGCTTCCCGGTCTCTCCTGTGTCAGATAGTAAATACCAAGGACCATATCCTGAGAAGGAACAGCTACCGGGCCACCATCAGACGGTTTTAACAGGTTGTTCGGAGACAGTAACATGAAACGGCACTCTGCCTGAGCTTCCACGGAAAGCGGAAGATGAACAGCCATCTGGTCACCATCGAAATCGGCATTGTAAGCGGTACAAACAAGCGGATGAAGTTTGATTGCTTTACCTTCTACAAGAATCGGCTCAAATGCCTGAATACCAAGTCTATGCAATGTAGGAGCACGGTTCAGCATAACCGGATGCTCTTTGATAACTTCTTCCAGAACATCCCATACCTCTGTCTGAAGTTTTTCTACCATTTTCTTTGCACTTTTAATATTGTGTGCTGTTCCGTTTGCAACCAGTTCTTTCATAACGAACGGTTTGAACAGCTCGATGGCCATTTCTTTCGGAAGACCACACTGATAAATCTTTAATTCCGGTCCTACTACGATTACGGAACGTCCTGAATAGTCAACACGTTTACCAAGCAGGTTCTGACGGAAACGTCCACCTTTACCTTTCAGCATATCAGAAAGAGATTTTAATGCTCTGTTACCAGGTCCTGTAACCGGTCTGCCACGACGTCCATTGTCGATCAGGGCATCTACAGCTTCCTGAAGCATACGTTTCTCATTACGAACGATGATATCCGGTGCTCCAAGCTCTAACAGTCTTCTCAGACGGTTGTTACGGTTGATGATTCGACGATACAGATCATTCAGATCAGATGTTGCGAAACGACCACCATCCAGCTGTACCATCGGACGTAAATCAGGTGGAATAACCGGGATAACAGTCATGATCATCCACTCCGGTCTGTTGCCAGACTCACGGAATGCTTCTACAACTTCCAGTCTCTTGATGATTCTTGCACGTTTCTGACCTGTAGCTGTCTTTAAGGCAGCTTTTAGTTCTGCGGAATCTTTCTCAAGGTCAATGGATTCGAGAAGTTCTTTGATGGACTCTGCTCCCATGCCTACACGGAAAGTATTTCCGTATTTTTCATATGCTTCCTGATATTCTGCCTCGGACAGAACCTGCTTATACTGCAGGTCTGTCTCACCTTTGTCAAGTACGATATAAGAAGCAAAATACAGAACTTTCTCCAGTGTACGTGGAGAAATATCAAGGATTAATCCCATACGGCTCGGAATACCTTTGAAGTACCAGATATGAGATACCGGAGCTGCCAGCTCAATATGTCCCATACGTTCTCTACGTACGTTAGATTTTGTAATTTCAACACCACATCGGTCGCAGACAACGCCTTTATAACGGATTTTTTTGTATTTTCCGCAGTGGCATTCCCAGTCCTTGCTCGGTCCAAAAATACGCTCACAGAACAAACCATCTTTTTCTGGTTTTAAAGTTCTATAGTTAATGGTTTCCGGTTTTTTTACTTCGCCCCGGGACCATTCCAATATTTTTTCCGGTGAAGCCAGTCCGATGCGGATACCATCGAACGCTATGTTTGTGCCGACTTCTTTACTGTTTGTTTCTGGCATTTACAACGCTCCTTCCTCTTATTCTTCATCAAGAATGCTATCATCAAACTCTTCCATAAAATCATCTGCGTCAGAGTTCTCCTGCTCTTCTTCTACATCTACCAGTTCTTCGTTTTCATTGAATTCCTGTTTTGAGAATCCCATTGCTCCGAAGGACTCTTTCTCTTCGTAGTTGAAGTTTCTGTCTCCGGAAATGATCGCATTCAGGTCTGTATTTCCATATTCGCTTGTTTCAAGCAGTTTTACTTCCTCACCATTCTCGTCTTCCAGTGTTACATCCAGACCAAGTGACTGTAACTCTTTCAACAGTACCTTGAAGGACTCCGGAATACCTGGCTCAGGAATATTATCACCTTTGATGATTGCTTCGTAAGTTTTTACACGTCCGATCACATCATCAGATTTTACTGTCAGGATCTCCTGCAGTGTGTATGCTGCACCATAAGCCTCAAGTGCCCATACCTCCATCTCACCGAAACGCTGTCCACCGAACTGAGCTTTACCACCCAGCGGCTGCTGTGTAACGAGAGAATAAGGACCGGTAGAACGTGCATGAATCTTGTCGTCTACCAGATGATGCAGTTTCAGGTAATGCATGTGTCCGATTGTTACCGGGCTGTCAAAATACTCACCGGTACGTCCATCACGCAGTCTTACTTTACCATCACGGGAAATCGGAACGCCTTTCCACAGTTCACGGTGATCTCTGTTTTCATACAGATAATCAAGAACTTCCGGACGCAGTTCTTCCTCATGTTTCTCTTTGAACTCTTCCCATGTTAAGTTTACATAATCATTTGCCAGATCCAGAGTATCCATAATATCAGTCTCTTTTGCACCGGCAAAAATTGGTGTCGCCACGTTAAATCCAAGTGCTTTTGCAGCAAGACTCAGATGAATCTCCAGCACCTGTCCGATATTCATTCGGGAAGGTACGCCCAGCGGATTTAATACGATATCCAGCGGACGGCCATTCGGAAGGAACGGCATATCCTCTACCGGAAGTACACGGGAAACAACACCCTTGTTACCATGACGTCCGGCCATCTTATCACCAACAGAGATTTTTCTCTTCTGAGCGATATAGATACGAACTGCCTGGTTTACACCCGGTGATAATTCATCACCATTTTCACGTGTAAATACTTTTGCATCTACAACGATACCGTACTCACCATGCGGTACTTTTAAGGAAGTATCACGTACTTCTCTTGCTTTTTCACCGAAGATCGCACGAAGCAGTCTCTCTTCTGCTGTCAGCTCTGTCTCTCCCTTCGGAGTCACTTTGCCAACCAGAATATCACCGGCACGAACTTCAGCACCGATACGGATGATACCTCTCTCATCCAGATCTTTCAGTGCGTCATCGCCGACACCTGGAACATCTCTTGTGATTTCTTCCGGTCCAAGCTTTGTATCACGTGCTTCTGCTTCATATTCTTCAATATGGATAGATGTGTAAACATCATCCTGAACCAGACGCTCACTTAACAGTACAGCATCCTCGTAGTTATAACCTTCCCAGGTCATGAATCCGATCAGCGGGTTCTTACCAAGACCAAGCTCACCGTTTGCAGTAGAAGGACCGTCAGCGATAACCTGTCCTGCCTGCACATGGTCGCCTTTGAATACGATTGGTCTCTGGTTATAGCAGTTAGACTGGTTGCTTCGAGAGAACTTTGTCAGTTTGATTGTCTCTCTGCTTCCGTCATCATCGTATTTGATTGTAATTTCGTTGGAGCAAGCGCGTTCAATAACACCGGCACGTTTTGCAACAACACAAACGCCAGAGTCAACGGCAGCCTTCGGCTCCATACCTGTACCAACAACTGGTGCCTCTGTAGTCAGAAGCGGCACGGCCTGACGCTGCATGTTTGCTCCCATCAGCGCACGGTTCGCATCATCATTCTCAAGGAACGGGATCAATGCGGTAGCAACTGAGAATACCATCTGCGGAGATACATCCATATAATCAAATAATGTCTTGTCGTACTCCTGCGTCTCTTCTCTGAATCGACCAGATACGGAATTACGAACGAAGTATCCGTTCTCATCCAGTTTCTCATTCGCCTGTGCTACATGGTAATTATCCTCTTCATCCGCTGTCATGTATACAACTTCATCTGTTACACGTGGATTCTTAGGATCTGATTTATCAATTTTACGATATGGTGCTTCTACGAAACCATACTCATTAATTCTCGCATAAGATGCAAGGGAGTTAATCAGACCGATGTTCGGTCCCTCAGGTGTCTCTACCGGACACATTCTTCCATAATGAGAGTAATGAATATCTCGCACCTCGAATCCTGCACGATCTCTGGACAGACCACCTGGTCCTAATGCAGACAGACGACGTTTATGAGTCAGCTCACCCAGTGGGTTGTTCTGATCCATGAACTGTGACAGCTGGGAAGAACCAAAGAACTCTTTGACTGCAGCTGTAACGGGTTTGATGTTGATCAGACTCTGCGGTGTGATCGTATCAAGATCCTGTGTTGTCATTCTCTCACGAACTACTCTCTCCAGACGGGAAAGACCAATTCTGTACTGGTTCTGAAGCAACTCACCTACCGCACGGATACGACGGTTTCCAAGGTGATCGATATCGTCATCGTTTCCGATACCGTACTCCAGATGCATATTATAGTTAATAGAAGCAAGAATATCTTCTTTTGTAATATGTTTCGGAATCAAATCGTGGATATTTCTGCGAATTGCTTCTTTGATATCCTCGATATCTGTATTGTCTTCCAGAATCTGTGCCAGAACCGGATAGTAAACCAGCTCATGAACCCCCAGTTCTTCCGGATTTACATCTACATAATGACGAAGATCCACCATCATACTGGACAGAACTTTTACATTTCTCTCCTCTGTCTGGATCCATACATAAGGAACTGCCGCATTCTGGATCGCATCTGCCAGTTCACGATCGACTTTCTGACCTGCCTCTGCCAGAACCTCACCTGTGCTCGGATCCACAACATCCTCTGCCAGAATCTGTCCATTGATGCGGTTTTTCAGCATTAATTTCTTATTAAATTTATATCTTCCGACCTTAGCCAGATCATATCTTCTAGGATCGAAGAACATTGCCATGATAAGACTCTCTGCGCTTTCCACAGACAGTGGCTCACCTGGACGGATTTTTTTGTATAACTCTAAAAGACCTTCCTGATAGTTTGTAGAAACGTCTTTACCAAAACTTGCAATGATTTTTGGTTCTTCACCAAACAGATCGATGATCTCCTGGTTTGTACCAATACCAAGTGCACGGATCAATACTGTGATCGGCACTTTACGTGTACGGTCTACACGTACATAGAAGACATCATTGGAGTCTGTCTCATATTCCAACCATGCACCACGGTTTGGAATAACAGTACAGGAATACAGTTCTTTTCCAATCTTATCATGGGCAATTCCATAATAAATACCCGGGGAACGAACAAGCTGACTTACAATTACACGTTCAGCACCGTTAATTACAAATGTACCTGTCTCTGTCATCAGCGGCAGATCACCCATGAAGATCTCATGCTCATTAATCTCGTCTGCTTCTTTATTGTAAAGTCTTACTTTTACTTTTAAAGGAGCTGCATATGTCGCATCACGCTCTTTACACTCTGGAATGGAATATTTTACATCCTTCTCACACAATGTGAAATCTGTAAATTCCAGACTCAGATGTCCACTGTAATCAGCAATCGGCGAAATATCCGCAAACACTTCTTTAAGGCCTTCTTCCAAAAACCAATTGTAGGAATTCTTTTGAACCTCAATCAGGTTTGGCATTTCCAGAACCTCTTTTTGTCTCGAATAACTCATACGCAAACTTTTTCCGTTTATGACCGGACGTATCCTGTTTTTCTCCATTGACGCTTCACCTCTCGTTTTCTTTTTCTATCCCTGAAAAGGGCGCAATAAGCCCCATCAAACCACAATAGTGCATTTACCATAATAGCATACTAGTTTTTCCAAGTCAAGTTTTTTTTACTTTTTATATGCGAGTACGCATCGTTTGCACGAAGTGCTTTTGTTTGACAGGAAATTGCGTTGAATTTCCTATTACATAAAAAAACACCAGCCGGTTTCCCGACTGGTGAAAATAATCTGTATAAAATTATTTAAGAGTAACTTTAGCGCCTTCAGCCTCAAGTTTAGCTTTGATATCCTCAGCTTCTGCTTTGTCAGCGCCCTCTTTAACCATCTTCGGAGCCTCGTCAACAACAGCTTTAGCTTCTTTTAATCCTAAGCCTGTTAACTCACGAACAACTTTGATAACTTTAACTTTGTTCGGGCCAACCTCTGTTAACTCAACATCAAACTCTGTTTTCTCTTCAGCTGCGCCTGCTGCGTCTCCGCCTGCTGCTGCAACTACAACGCCTGCTGCTGCAGATACGCCAAACTCTTCTTCACATGCTTTTACAAGGTCATTTAACTCTAAAACAGTTAACTCTTTAATCGCTTCAATAAATTCTGCGGTTGTTAATTTTGCCATTACTTTTTACCTCCAATTTTTCGATATTTTCATCTTTTAATATTCTAATTTTCAAGCTGCTATTTGCAGCTTCATCACCGGATTACTCTGCCGGTGTCTCTTCTGCTGCCGGAGCTTCCTCTGCTGTCTCTTCAGCAGCTGCTGGCTCGCAGTTTGCAGCGCCACCCTGCTCTGCGATCTGATTGATAACGCGAGCGAAGTTTGTGATCGGAGACTGGATGCTTCCAAGTAATTTGGAAAGAAGATCCTGTCTGGACGGAATGCTTGCGATTGTCTGCATTCCTGCTGCATCATAATAATCGCCTTCTACAACACCAGCTTTAATTTCAAGAGCCGGAGCTGTTTTTGCAAATTTTGCAAGAATTCTTGCCGGAGCTGTTGCATCTTCTTTTGAGATTGCGATTGCGCTTGGTCCCTCAAGAACCGGTGCAAGTGCTTCAAAATCAGTGCCTTTGAATGCGAAATTCATTAATGTGTTCTTATAAACTTTATAAGAAACACCAGCTTCTCTTAATTCTTTACGTAACTGTGTATCCTCAGATACGGTAAGTCCACGGTAGTCTACAACTACGACAGACTGTGCACCATCAATCTGAGCTGCGATTTCCTGAACGATAGGCTGTTTCAGTTCTACTTTTGCCACGAATCGTGCACCTCCTTCTTAAATTTTGTTTCCTCAGACGAAAACGGGAATCCATTCACATAGGAAGTACTCACTTTCCATGCTACATAAAAAATCCCTCTGCCACGCAGACAGAGGGAGAAAATTCTTTTACACAAACATTAAACTGTTTTGTAATTCCCTCGGCAGGTTCTGCGTTTATGCCATGATGGCACCTGCTGTCTTCGGCAATTTTGTAATTTTTCAATTACACACTGTTGTATTTTCACACAACAGTGCAATTATATCATTGTATCATTTCGATGTCAACAACAATTCAAAACTTTTTACACATATTTAGCAGTGTTTAATTTAACACCAGGTCCCATTGTAGAAGTCATTGTTACGCTCTTCAGATACTGACCTTTCAGTGCACTTGGTCTTGCTTTGATGATGGCATCCATAAGGGTCTGGAAGTTGTCCGCTAATTGCTCTTCTGTAAAGGATGCTTTTCCAATTGGCACATGGATAATATTTGTTTTGTCCAGTCTGTACTCAATCTTACCTGCTTTAATATCATTGATTGCTTTTGTAACATCCATAGTTACTGTACCAGCTTTCGGGTTTGGCATTAAACCTTTCGGTCCAAGTACACGTCCAAGACGTCCAACAACACCCATCATATCCGGTGTAGCTACTACTACATCAAAATCAAGCCATCCTTCGTTCTGGATCTTCGGAATTAATTCCTCACCACCAACAAAATCAGCACCTGCAGCCTGAGCCTCGTCTACTTTTGTACCTTTAGCGAATACAAGCACACGAACTGTTTTACCTGTTCCGTGTGGCAGTACAACAGCACCACGGATCTGCTGCTCAGCGTGACGTCCATCACAACCTGTACGGATGTGAAGTTCGATGGTCTCGTCAAACTTTGCTGTAGCGTTCTCTTTTACAAGTTTGATTGCATCTGCACTTTCATACTGAACTGTTCTGTCGATTTTTTTCGCACTATCGACATATCTTTTTCCTCTTTTCATGAATTATAACCTCCTGTGGTTGTATCGGGAGAGGACCCTCCCACTTATTTTCGTTAATTAGTCCTCAGCTACAGTAACACCCATACTTCTTGCTGTTCCTTCGATCATGCTCATAGCGCTCTCTAAGGATGCTGCATTTAAGTCTGGCATTTTCAGTTCTGCGATCTCTTTGATCTGAGCTTTTGTGATTGTTGCTACTTTAGTTTTGTTCGGTACGCCTGAACCAGATTTGATTCCGCAAGCTTTCTTGATCAGAACCGGTGCTGGCGGAGTTTTTGTAACGAAGCTGAAGCTTCTGTCTGCATATACTGTAATTACTACAGGGATGATCAGATCACCCTGATCAGCTGTTTTTGCGTTGAACTGTTTTGTAAACTCTACGATGTTTACGCCATGCTGTCCAAGTGCAGGACCAACTGGAGGAGCCGGTGTAGCTTTACCAGCAGGAATCTGCAGTTTGATATATCCTTCTACTTTCTTTGCCATTTGAGATTGCCTCCTTTGAATTTTTCGTAATCGTTCCTTTACTTACGCTTACATTTTCTTCACTTCTGCGAAACTTATTTCTACCGGTGTTTCGCGACCGAAAAGCTCTACATTGATAGTCAGGATCTGTTTGCTCTCATTCATGTTCTGGATCACACCAACGGTGTCTTTCCATACACCACCAATGATTGTAACAGTATCACCTTCCTTGAAGTCGACTACCACTTTTTCATCTTTGATTCCCAATGGTCTCATCTCAGTTTCCGTGAGTGGCACCGGCTTGGATCCCGGACCAACAAATCCGGTAACGCCTCTGGTATTTCTGACAACATACCAAGTGTCATCATTCATCACCATATTGATGAGCACATATCCAGGAAACATTTTTTTCTGAACCTGCTTTTTTGCACCGTTCTTCAATTCAACAACATCCTGCATCGGAATTCGAACCTCAAGGATCTCATCCTCCAGATGTCTGTTTTCAATTGTTTTCTCAATGTCTGCTTTTACCTTATTCTCATATCCGGAATAAGTATGAACCACATACCAGTTCGCCTCAGCCATAAAAACTCACCTTTGCCTTCCTACAGATTTACAAGGAAATCAACACCATACTGGATGCCAAGATCCAGCACCGCGATAATTGCACCCAGGATTACGGAAACAACAAGTACTGCTACTGTCTGTTTCCCAAGTGACTTTTTGTCCAGCCAGACAATTTTCTGAAATTCAGCTTTCAGACCTGTGAACCAGCTCTTTTTCTGAACATCATTTTTCTTGGTTTCTTCCATGTTTGTCACATCCTTTGCATCGCCGGATTATTTGGTTTCTTTGTGTAATGTATGCTTTCTACAGAATTTGCAATACTTGTTTACTTCCATTCTTTCAGGATGAGCTTTCTTATCCTTAGTCAGGTTGTAATTACGCTGTTTGCACTCTGTGCATGCCAATGTAATCTTTACGCGCACAACTTTCCACCTCCATTAAATTTCTTTGCAACTGTTTGTCCATGATAAATCATGTACATTCAATTTTAGGCATAAAAAAAAGACCTACTTCCATCGCCCATCTACTATAGCATAGGAAGCAAGTCTTCGTCAACCTCTTTTTCTGTTTTTTTATTGTTTCTATTTTTTCATTTTTTCATTTTTGTGATACTTTCGGTTGCTTCTTTTCAACAGGATAAAAACACCTGCTGCAGCCGCTGCCAGACCGCAGCTCAGTACCACATAACTTACGACTGGATTTCCACCTGTCATCGGCAAGTCAAAAGTTACACTGTTTCCAACTGTCAGGCTTATATTATAGAAGCAATATTTTCCAGATACCTCATCAAACAAGGCTTGTGTCGGATCCGCACCATTTCTCTGAATCTCCTCCCAGGTCATTTCCATTGGAAGTGTCACCTCAATCGGCTCCTTCAGCAGACTTCTTCCGTCTACCGTCTGTATCTCCGTGATCACATACTTTTGAGAAACAAGCTGCTCCCAGACGATCTTACCATCCGCATCTGTCTGCGCCTCATACTCTGTTCCATCTGTTTGACCTGTCATTTTAAACCTTACCCCAGACAGAGGTGCTCTGCTTCCATCTGTTTCTTCTTTATATATAGTAACGCTTCCATACTGTGGCTCATCATATGCTTCCACTTTCAGATTAGCTGCTTCGATTTTTCCATCTATGACCCGGCTGCCATCATAAACCTGTGTCTTTCCACCGTTTGCTTCCTGACGGATCACAGCTGTAAGTCCTTCTGTGACCTCCGCATTTCCCGCTTTATTTGTCACAAAATGCATATGACCAGATTTCTGAAAATATAACGGTGCACTCACTTCCCTTATCTGATAGGTTCCCACCGGATACACCGTTCTGCCTTCCGTATCCTGATAAAACGCATCAGACCGAAAAAACTGTCCGTCATTTGTCTGGTACTCTGCTACAACCTGCTGATCTTCATTACAATTGAAAGTGCCGTTTTCATTTGTTTTAAAATACCATTTTCTGACTGCAGAATCAATCGTTCCATCCGTATTTGCAAAATAGCTCAGTTCAAAGATCGCACCACGGACCGAAGCTGTTCCGGATGCCGTTACGGATCCGGTTCTCCGATCAAGTTTCTGGAGTAGCAGCGCAAACGGATTGTCCCCCGGTTTTTCTTTACAGGTAAACGTCGTTGTCTCATTTGATCTTATCTCAACCGTATGGATACCAGCTTCTGCCTGACTGTCTTCTTTTTCGTTACAGAGTTCATACCCCGCAGGTGCGGTTACTTCTTTTACATAATAGATACCCGCATACAGTCCGATTTCATTGGAATTTCCATCTGCATCCGTCGTCAGAGTTTCCAGTCTGTTATGGTCTGCTTTTGCATCCTCCACGCTCCCGTAGATTCCATACACCGCGCCATTCAGACTGTAACATGCATTTTTATCCGTGATTCCCGGATTTGCAGAAATCTTTTTCATATTCAGAAAGCCTTTTTTCGGTCGGTCCGTATAATCAACTTCTACTGCCTCTGTATTCAGGTCAAACGTTTCTTCCCATACCGTCTCATTTAATTCATACCCTTCCGGTGCCTGACGCTCCACAACTTTCCATGTATGCCTTGTCTGTTCTTTTAAATCTGCAAGTGCCTGATCCACTTTTTCTTTTACATTATTTCTGGCGGTATTGTATGCCTGATTCCACTCACTAGAAACCAGCACCGGCTGTGTATCTTCATAATAAGAAGTATACAGCACGTCTCCCCTCCAGTGATATGCTGCTTTTCCATCATTGTCAGTTGTGACAGATGCAGCTTTCACTCCATCCATATAAACATCAAATACAGCATTTGCAAGCGGCTCGCCTGTATCAGAGTCCGTCTTCTCAATGTGCAGATCAAATGCCGGCGAAACAGCCTCACGGGCTTTGTATTTTGCATTCAGATATTCATTTCTGTCAACGATCACCCGAACAGAACCGTAATCCGGTGTAATTGCTGAATTCCACAGTGCCACTGCCTGACGACGCTTATCCGTTGCTTCATATACGAGTACCCCTTCGTTTCCTGATGGCACTGTATTTTTTGTAAAATTGATCGTAAACGATTTTCCTGCTGCCGATGCATCTGTACGAATCCAGATTCCATCGTTATTTCCCTTTGTTACCTGTACTCCGCTGGGACTGTTAAAAGTCAGGTCTTTCGTCGCGCTGCCCGTATCCGGCACCCAGCAGGACTGTCCTGCTGAAATATGTATGATCTGTCCGTCATAAGACGGCATCTTATGATACTCGCTTACTTTCGCCCATACTCCGCGAATTGCCGCCTGCACTTTTTCCTTCGTATCCAGATGTGTGCAGACATGTGCGGATTTTTCCGCTCCATTTGTCAGTAAATACCGGCCCGCCTCTGACGGACTTTCACTGCTCGTGATCTCTGACCAGACCAGATTTTGAATCAATGCGTACGTACAGTTAGCATCCCCCGGAAAATAACTTCTCGCAAAATAAACTGCTTTGCTCAGATTATTACTCTTTGCCCAGCTCCAGCCAAAACGGTTTTTTATCCACTGCAAGGCATCTCCGTTATTTGCCAGTGCGTAGTTTACACCACTTCCCACATTTCCGATAACCTGCGACGGTTCCATGCACCAGCACCAGCTGTTATTCAGATACAAAATCGATTCTTTACAATCATAAGCTCCGCTCGGATAATATCCTGCAAACATCTGCTTCGTACTCTTTGTCAGCGTCGTATTTTTTGCCGCAAATGTTGCTATATTCCATGCCAGTTCTAACTGGTCCTGACTTTCTATCTGCTCCAGCCCGTCATTTTGTGCCTGTTTCCGAGTTTCTTCCGGATTCTGATTTTGACTTTCCGGCAGTTTCAGATTCTCACTCTGTTCTTTCGTCTCAGTTTCATTCTGATTTTCCATCTGCCATTCATTAACCTCTGCCGCATATGTCATAACAGAACCAGCCCCTATCGGCAAAGTGGATCCGCAAAGCAGCATACCGGACGCAAGCGCACAGAAAATCCGTTTTATTCGTTTTCTCATTTCCAGTCCTCCCTTACTGCACTTTTCCGCCGGTAAAATAATAACCGTACGCATGTCCGTTATAGCCAAGATCTACTTTTCCATTGGCAACATACCAGATTCCTTTTTCATTCTGTGCCACACCGTTATAGCTGAAATTTACTTTTCCATCCTGCAGATAAAACCATCCATTTTCGTTTTTCGCAAGACCGTTATAAGAAAAATCTACCAGCCCATTCCGTATTTTCCACCAGCCATTTTCATTTTTCGCGATCGTATCCGCATCCGCATCAAAAACACCCTTTTTGATATAAAGCCATCCGCCAGAATTTGTCAGACCAATTGTATCTTTGACCACATTTGTATAAGACTCATTCACAGCCCCCTGCGCAATCCAGTATATTCCATTTTCATCTGTACCAAGTCCTGTATATGCCCCGTCAACTTTTCCATCCAGCAAATAGCGGCGCTGGCTTCGATATCTGACAACGGTCTGATTTGCCGTGCAATCCAGTTTTCCGTCTACAAATTCAAATGCACCGTCCGTTGTACTGTATACACCACTGGAAGTGTCTACCCAGCCATTTACCACATGCCACCAGCCGTCTCCATTTGGTGTCAGAATAGAATCTGTATTTTTCACTGTTCCCCTGTCAATGTAGCCCCATATGCCCGCGGATGTCTTCTCCAACACACGGGAGGACATTGTTCCGTCGGTTTTATTTCCATCGTATACATATTGATTCTGCTCATTGATTCCCTGAGTCACTTTCTTCCACGTGACCCCTGCCTCTGCAGCATGTGCCTGCCACGGAAGCAGAATCTGCAGACTTAATATTCCGCAGGCGGCCAGCCACAAACATGCTTTTTTTGTACGATTTGTACCTTTTTGCATTTGTTTCAATTTTTCCACCTCATACCTTTTCTAAACTTTTTGGCAAAACATCTTTTGTACTTATCTCATTTTTACTTTTATTCAAGTCGAACGTCTGATTCCTCAGACATCCCGCACACAGTAAACTACATACCGATATTTGCCACCGGAACGATAGGGATGACAGGTGATTAGAGTAATCATATCTTTCCCCTCCTGAATCTTCACCTTTTCACTGTCGTCCGGTTCTATCACTTCTACATTTTCCACGCGATAATTAAGCGTTTCCCATAGATTTGTCACATTTACCACATCTCCTGCACACAGTTTTTCGATTTCCTTGAAAAATTTGTTTTTCTTCCATCCCCGGTGTCCGGCAATTACACTGTTTGTATTATTTCCGCCTATCGGAACAGATGTCCCGCCAAGCACCGCTGCTCCACGCTCCATGTTTTCTGGCGAAGCACCCAGATACAGCGGTAATTGACAGTTCATCGCCGGTATCGCAATATATCCAAATAAATCTGTTTCCAGATTTTCCAACATTTTCGGTGGATGTGTTACAGTCTCCTCATCCTTAAATTCAGCCTGTCCATTTTCAAACAGTTCCCGATTATACCGGCAGATTTCATTCCACAATGCATTCCTCTTTTCATCATCCAACACATGATCCTGAATTTTTTGAATCTCAGAAGCTCCGTTCTGCTGTACTTTCACCGCCTCTAGTTTTGGAATCAAAATCACCATGATACCACATAAGATCAGGCCAAACCCGAGCACTTTCCGAGCAGATCGTCTCTTACCCACTTCTGTCACCGCTTCCAATACTGTCTCTTCCTTCAAAAATGCGTCTGCGCGATCGTTTTCTTTTCTGTATCATCATATGACTGATCACCGTTACTGCTACAATCGCCACGCCTGCTGTCAATGCCCGTCTGTAATTTTTCATCCAATCGGATTCCAAGGTTCCGACTACTGCATCTTTCCCTGACTTCTCCGTGAAACCGGGCAGATCATCTTTTGCCCTCTCCCCGGTTACTACAAGACGCTGTGTATTCACGCCATACGGCGTACATGTCAGAAGTGAGACCAGATCCCGGTCTTTCTGTGCCAACAGCATATCCGTCTCATCCGGCCATATCACCTGGATTTCACATACCCGATAAGCAAAAATCTGCTCCAGTACATGAAGGTAAAACAAATCACCTTCTTCTAATTCAGTAAGATCACTGAACATTTTTGATGTACTGACCCCGGAATGTGCCGAGATCACCGGTCTGCAGCCAAAATCTCCCGCTGGCAGGGCTGAATTTTGCAAGTGTCCCGCACCGCACTTCAGCACCCGTTCAGAGGTACCGTGATATACCGGAAGATATACCTGAATTTTAGGGATTTCCACAAAACACATCAGCCCATCCTCATTCCTTCGCAATGCCGTCTCATACAATTTCTTCAAAGACGTTCCTGTTTCTTTTTCCGTTGCGACAAAAGGATCCGTCAATGTCACCACTGAATCTGCCAGTGCTTTATTATATTGTCTCACCAGATTCCATTGCCGCTCTGTCTCTCCGGCATCCGCCGTTCCGGTGTCACGCTCGTACACTTTTACTTCCGACTGTACCGTCCGGTCATATGCCCAGTTACTGATCCATGGATAAAACGCCATACCGAGTCCTCCACAGACAAGCAGAATTGCCACAGCTGCTCTTATCTTATTTTTCATGCATCTCTTTTTTTCGTACAACCAGGCAATAACCGCCTGCTACCGCAATTGCGCCGAGGATTGTCACCAGATACATTCCTTTTCCACCTGTCTGTGGAAGCAGAAAACCTTTGGTATTATTAACAGACAACAATACCGCTCCATTCTGATCCGTCATATTGGCCGAAATATCATCTACGGTTGCGCTCGCCGGTTTGATTTTTCCGACGTACATATCCGTCTTTCCGATGGTACGTCCATTTGCCTGTTCCGCAGCCGGCACTCCAGCCTCTGTACCAAACAGTTCATCCATCTGCTCCGTGACAAGATTCTCATTTTCGTCATAGATTCCACCCTGATAATTTTCTACAATTGCTTTTACAGCCTCCGCATCCATGCCGGTCACTCCAGCCACTGAAGCAATAACATCGCGGTCTGTCGAAGAAATATCAATTACAATCTGGTTTTTCAGAAGATTGTAACCATCGTCTGTCTCAATCTCTGTCAGCTGATAAGTATCTGCCTCTGTACCATTTACGATCAGTTTTCCGTCTGCTACTGCCGGAGTAAACGCAGTTGCTTTTTTGGGATCTGTCGTTTTTCCGGTGACATAGTACACGCCATCCTTCTCTGTCGACTTCTCTGCCACTACATAATATGCATCCGTACTGTTATATAATTTGAATTTTACATGATCAAATCTTCCTTTCTGATCAGAAAACGTCTTCGTCAGATTCAATCCATAGGAATACACGTAATTACGGTCTTCCAGCATATTGTAAAAGCCATCGGAAGTACGGCTCCAGATCAGACTTACATTGTTTGGGTTTCCCTCGTCTCCTAAAATGACAGACTCATCCGAATTAACGGTTGCCGTATAATATACAACCATGTAATAATCTGACAGCCCATGTTCCAGTCCTTTCACATTCTGCAGACCCTGGTTAATCACGCGAAGTCCTTCCTCTGTCAGGGATACTATCATTCGGGTGCATCCATCTGAGGTATGCGCTCCGGTATTTGGATCCTGAATAGTCACATCCACGTAATTCTGTGAATAGTCACCGGAAGCCAGATTCCACAAAAGCGCCGCATTCGCTGTATTGTTTGCATTGGCATCTGCCATATTGTCATAAAAAGCAATCTTCACATCTTTTCCGTACACAATGCCTTTGGACAAGGTATCTGTAAAAGTGTATTCACTCAGATACGTTGCCTGTGAACTGATATGTGGCAGTTTTGATACCAGAATGTAATCCAGCAAATCACCTTCGGAAGCAGTTGTTGTATCACGGTAGGAAAAATCCGTACTGATCGCGGTTCCATCTTTTCCGGCTGTCACCCCATCACTGGTATATCCACCACGATTTGCCACATAAGCAGCCTTTGTCTTATCGCCTTCGTTCCCGCCCTGCTCTGGTCCGTGGTAAACCACAAGCGACTCTGAATCATTGCGTGACACGTAGTCTGCTCCCGCGTGGACACTTTTGTTTTTATCCGTTCCTGACGCAGTCTGCCCATTGGCAGATACCGTATTGCTGTACGCATTCCGCACACTCTTATCCAGCGTTGGATTCCCGGTCTGGTTTTTTGGATAAACAGACATATCGTACAACCAGTAATCTCCCCCATTTGTTCCCTCATTTGTAAACGGCAGCTGCACAAACCACGGATTTACCGTTTCTGTCACCTGCTCCGGTACTTCTGTCTCAACAAAAAGATACAATCCCAGATCCAGGTCTTCGATGGATGTAACGCCATTTGTATTTGTCTTTGGCAGGTTTATTACCCCTTTTGCCGCAGTCTGATCCGTGGTAGAATCCATTGTTCCATAATCGTACAGATAACTTTCCAGTGCATTTTTTGCAGATACATTATCCGCTTTCAAAATCGCCGCCAGTGCATCTGAAATCTGCTGGCTGGTAAAGTGCCAGACTCCTGTATTCTGACAGGGCTCTGCCTCCGCCGCAGATGCCATATGAATGCTGTCTGCCTTTGTCAGTTCAAGTATTTCCGCAAGCTTTTCCGGAATTTCATACACTAATTCCACCACTGTTTTTGTTCCGTTATTCACACTGTGTGTCTCCACATTTCCCACACGCAGACAGGAAAACTGCACGCCGGAAACCGCATAATCCGCCAGTTTTTTTTCAATCTCTGCATTCGTCTCTCCAGTTGCTCTCACACTTTCCGAGGTGAAATCTCCTGCTGCTTCCGCCGCTGTCAGATCATACTTATGAATCGTTACAGATCCACGTCTTGTGACATCAATAATGTCATTGTCCCTCAATGCGTCCATTACAGCACTCTGACTTGCCACTCCTGTGCCTCCAGCTGCCAGAACGGACTGTGCCAATGGTGCTGCCCCCAGAACCAACGCCAGTGTCATTGCTCCCAGCATCGTAAGTAATTGTTTTTTCTTCATGTTTTCATTCCTTTCTCCTGAAAATTTCTTTGCTGTCATCAAAATTGGATCTGCTGCCAAAAACGGCCAGAATTTTTTATCAAGATATGTCCGGTCAGGCAAACGAACTAACAGGAACTGTCTCTGCCTGAGATTTTGATGTGGCTCCAGTATATGCACCATGATACCGACTGTCAATCCGGTTTTTTCCCCTCGTTTTTCGACTATACAAGTTGCACAAAAGCCGGTAAATCCTGTATTATCGCCCTTTTTCAACAAAAAAAATCGTTTTTGGTATTTTTTCAGATTTTGGATTTTTTGCAATTTTGTGAAATATTTTTTGTGCATGGATTGGAAAAAAATATGCCCCATGCTACAATACAGAAAAAAAGGAAGAACAAAATATGCAGATTTACGCACCTGATTACTATAAAAAATTTACATGTATTGCTGACAAATGCCCCATCACCTGCTGCCAGGAATGGAAAATTGCTGTAGATGATGACACCTATGACCGCTGGTGCAGCATCAAGCCACCAAAAAATATGGAACTGCAGCATACTTCATTATCCGAATATACTTATACCAGGGACGGACAATATATCATCACTTTAACCGACCACAAAAAATGTCCGTTTCTTCTGGAGAGCAAATTGTGCAGGCTGGTACTGACCCACGGTGACTCCATTCTGTCGGAAACCTGCACGATGTTTCCACGGGAAAACCACGACTTTTCCAACCATACGGAAGTTTCCCTGATGCCGGGCTGTCCTGCGGTTCTTGACCTCTGGCAGACCGAACCTCATATCCAGTTTCCAAACGTTGTCTCACAGCTTCCGGCTGATGACATTGAAACGCTGCTTTTTCAGCTTCGAGATCAGATCATTCACCTTACGCAGGATATAAGCCAGCCCCTGGAACTGACATTGATGGAATGTTTTTACATTCTTTCAGAATTTCCAGAACAGGAACAACTGACAAACGCACTGCTGGATGATTATTTTTCTGTTGAGGCACTTACAGAATTATCCACTGCTATCCATCAGATGGATTTTTCTCTGGAAGATATGTTGTATGAGTGCAACGAACTTTTGCAGGATCTGGCTGTCAATTATCAAAAAGAAGGATTGTATACTCGTTTTCTGACGCCGTTGCTCTCACTTGCGGCTCAGATTTCAGCTGGAACATCTGACTATGATCTGGTCGATTGTTGGAAAAACTTTCACTCTGAATTTAAAAAATATGAACCTTTACTCCATGCCTTTCTGTCTAACGAAATCTATTCCGATCTTTTACTTCCTGGAGGTGATCTTGACAGTATGATCATTCATATGCAATGGATCGCTATGGAATATGCGGCCATCCGCTATGGGCTGTTTTTGTCCTGGCTGAATTCCGGACAGACTTCGCTTGCATATGAAACGGTTCGTGAATCCATTGTCATTCTTACCCGAATGACAGGCTATGAAGATGACGATATTTATGAATATCTGGAAAATAGCTTTGAATCTCTGTATTGGGAGTGGGGATATTTTGCAATGATACTTGCAAATATAAGATAATTATCATCAAAAGCAGAATCTACATTTTTTATAAAGCATATCTGAATAAAGACAAAATTTTAGCCCGATCGATTTTTCCTTCTTTCGACCGGGCTCTTAATGAATTTCCTGTAATTTCATTGTCTACACCTTCAACTTTCTCAGTTTATTAATTGATTCCTTATGTTCCTTTTGGACCGTACCTCCTATTCTTAAATTATGAAATCTTTCTTCTTATTTCATTGGACTGTACCTCTGTTTCTTAGTTCTTTTGTTGAGATTATAGTAACGCATCTCCAGCATTTTGTCAATACTTTTCTGTTATTTTTATATAATCGTTTTTAATTGTCAGTCTTTTCACCTTTCTCAGTAAAAAGACTGACTTCTCTCTATCTCCGAGATAACCTTCTGATCTTCTTAATAATTGCTGCAATTCCGATACCGATCAGCCAGATGATGCCCATTAAACACAGAAAAACAGAAAGTAATGTTCCCGTACCGGTCCCCATCATCGGTGCATAAAAATCTCCCATCAATATGACAAACTGTGAAATTGTCAATAACAATGACACAATGGTCTGCGCAAACAGGCTGGAATGATTCTTATACAATTGCCGATATAAAATAAATATCAACGCAATAACAATGACAACCACAAACAGGAAACCAAAAAGATTTCCCGCAGCGGTTCCCGGATCTGCAGATCTTGTACCGGCCCGGATACCTGCGATTACCGCAACCGGAAGTACCCCCTGCCAGAACCCGACTTTCTTTTTCTTCATGCCACGTTTGTCATCTAATACATAATAAAGCTTCGCCGCTTCCTCATACATCTCGTTCGGATCCAGTCCACGGAAACGATAATATTCAATAATATGATCATAAATCATCGGTTTGAGATGACTATCTGTCAACATATCCGCAAAATATGCCATAAATGCAGGCTGCTTCAACGCGGTCTGATACTCCGGCTTTTGGAAAAACTGCTGAAACATCTTAAATTTGTCACAATATGGCGGTTTTAACAACATTTCCATTTCTACAAGTGCTTTCTGGATCAGCAAAATCAGGCGCTGTTCGTCCTTGCGCTCGTTTTTTTCAATTACTTCATCAAAATCGTACTGCGGTACAGACTCCTGCTGTGCTTCCCCTTCCGACGGATCTGCACGATTTTCTTCTGTATTATACTCCTTTGAAGATTCCATATCATAGGTTTCATTCTGAACTTCCGGTTCTGCACGTTCTTCTAAAACATCCTGATTCCGGCTTTCTTCCGACTCTTCCATTGAAACCTCTTCTGTTGCATTCTTCTGCTCCGATTCCTGATTTTGACTATCCGCTCTGCGTCCGCGATTCCGTCTGCGCAACGTCATATACGCCTCATGAATTCGCTGAAACTCTTCCGGATGCTCTTCCGGATGGTACTGTTTTGATAAAGCTGCATAAGCTTCTTTTATCTCTTCCTGCGAACTTCCTCGTTTGATATGTAAAATCTCATACGCTTCTGATTCATACATCTCACTGCCTCCTCCAAAAGTGTCTGTTTGCTCTATATTTCTTATTCTTCGCCTTCATCATTATCATCGTTGTCATCCTTCCACTCCGGGAAATCCAGTTTTCCCTCAAATGGATCATAGCTCTCCAACGACGCGATCATTCGTTCCAGATATTCCCGATATTTCCGAATCCTCCGTGGATCCTGCAGTGCCAAAACACCTTCAAACTGCTGAATATGATACATGAGCATTTCCCGGGTCTCTGGCAAAGTTTCTTCGTAAAGTGCCTGCAATTGCTCCAGAATCAGTTGATTCTCCGTCAGGTTTTTTGGATGTACCTTTAACTTTTCCAGCTGTTTCATCCTTTTTTCCAGTTCTTTTTCATCCATGTTCTGGGACAGTACTTTCGTCACACTTTTTCCAGTAGAAACAACCGTTACTTCAACCTCTAAAATACCGTTAATATCGTAAGTGAAACGGACATCCACGGATTCCTCGCCTCTTTTTTTCTTTGGAACCAGTGTTGTGATCACACCAAGCTGCACATTGTCCTCCGCATAAGGTTCTTCTCCCTGCAAAATATCAATTTTCACTTCCTTCTGATAATCCGAAGCCGTGGAAAAACGATGAATTCTGGAACACGGAAGAATCGTGTTACGCTCGATGATAGCACTCATGTACGGATGATTCGAATCTGCTTCATTATGAACACTGGTCCCCAGTGTAAATGGACAAATATCTGTCAAAATATAATCCCGCACTTCATCTTTCCGTTCCATCACGCCGCACACCAGCCCCAGTCCCCGAGCAATCAGCTGATCACTGAATCCGGTAACCAGCGGTGTCTGATCAAAAAGCTGTTCCATATAAGACTGCACCAGTGGCATTTTACCGGATCCACCCGCCAGGATCACTGCATCAATATCCTCCAGATCCACACGGCTGTCCCGCAGCGCATGCCGCAGCACTGTCTGAATCCGCTTCCATACAGCAGAACTTTCCCGCATTACCCGCTCATTTGTGTATACGCTCTGATATGTCTGACCGCCAAGCACCGCTGTCATCTTTGCTTCCCGCTCTGTGGACAAAGCAATCTTGCATTTCTCCGCCTGCCGCAATAAAATGGCATACTCCGTGCCACTCAAACTACTTTTCTGTAACTGATGTTCTTGCAGAAATCCCTCTGCAATAGCCTCGTTGAAATCATCACCACCCAGATGATTGTCTCCGGATACCGCCAGGATTTCTACCATAGTGTCAAAACAATCCACAACAGAAACATCCAGCGTACCCCCGCCGAAATCAAATACCAGAAACAGCTGCTCATTCTGTGTATCAAAATAAGATGCCAGTGCAGCCGCACTCGGCTCATTTACGATTCTTCTTACGTTCACTCCTGCCAATGCACCAGCCCGTTTTGTCGCCACGCGCTGTTTATCATGAAAATATGCTGGAACCGAAATAATCACATCCTTAATTTCTTCTCCAAGATATGCTTTTGCATCCTCCACAATCGCATTGACAATAAATCCCGATAGTTCTTCCGGCAGGAAACTTTTCCCACCAAGCACATATTTCCGATCCGTTCCCATATCCTTTTTAAAAGAAGATGCTGTATCCTTTGGATGTGTGATCAGACGCTCCTTTGCGATCTGTCCGGTCAAAACACTGCCATCTTCGGTCACACTCACAACACTCGGTGTCAAAAATGATCCAAACCGGTTCGGGATCAACTCTACCTTTCCATTTCGATACACAGCACCTAATGAATTTGTCGTTCCAAGATCAATTCCTAATATAGCCATTTTTCTATCCACCGTTGTATTTACTCTCTCTGCTATCTGATAAAGTTTGTCTTATAATCGCGCTCGGTCTGTGGCAAAGCCACACCTGCTGCCTTGCCAGCTTCAAAACATTTCAGCATCCACGCCATATTTCTGGCAAGATTTCGCATAGTCTGCAGACCTTCTGCATCTTCTTCTGCTTCTCCCGGAACTGCTCCGTGTACCTGATTCCAGTAAGTAGAACCAACCACCGGCATCTGACAAATGCCAAAATATTTGTTCATCGCATCAAAAGATGCTGTCGTACCACCACGGCGCGCTACCGCCACAGATGCACCCGGCTTAAATGAAAACGATGCTCCACTGCTGTAAAATGCGCGATCCAGAAATGACATGATCCGTCCGCTTGGATGTGCATAATACACTGGTGTACCAAACACAAACCCGTCTGATTCTTTTGCTTTTGCGATAAACTCATTTACCTTGTCATTGTCAAAAACGCAGCCTTTTTCTGAACATTGATTACATCCAATACAGTCACGCACCGGCTCACCACCAATCTGGAAGATTTCATATTCAATTCCTTCTTTTTCCAGCTGTTTTCCTACTTCCAGTAAAGATCTGTATGTATTTCCATTGGTTTTTGCACTGCCATTTAACATTAAAACTTTCATGTTCTGTTCCTCCTGTTTCTTAAAATCATACCGATATTCCTGTTATTTGTAAAGCGGACATTCGCAATCCGCTTTCGCTACTTGCTCATGGACGCAGTGATTTTATATTCAGCTGATTTGCCAGCGCACATTACTTCCGTTTTCATCCTTATTTACAATAAGCTGATCGTCAATCTCCTGCTTTAATTCCGTCACATGAGAAATGATACCAATCAACTTGCTTCCACCTGCCATCTCCTGTAGCACACGCACGGCCTGGTTTCTGGAATGTTCATCCAAGGAACCAAATCCCTCATCGATAAACATCACGTCCAAATGAATTGCAGCGGAGCTTTCCTGAATCTGATCAGCCATGCCAAGCGCCAGTGATAATGCTGCCATAAAGGATTCTCCACCGGATAAGGTACGAACTTCCCGCACCTTTCCGGTTACAGCAGAATATACCATCAGATCAAGACCATGGTTTCGTCCCTCCCCGGCTTTCTCCAGATCATACATTCGCAGTTCAAACTGTCCAGCAGACATTTCCAGAAAACGCCGGTTTGCCGCATACAGAATTTTCTCCAGATATTGCCGTTGCACAAAGGTTTCCAGATCCATTCGGGAACCGCTGACGTTGCCTGCCAGCCGGTTGTACAGCTCATTGATTCGCTGATGCTGCGCCAGAATCTGCGCACGGCTTTCCATTTTGGGCTTCAAAATATCATAGGTTGCACAATCCGTCCGTGTATACTGATTCCATTGTTCCTGCTTATTTCTCAGGTTCTGTAGCTGATTTTCTGTTTCTTCACGCTTCTGACTGATTGCTTCCATATCTGGTTTGTCCTGCTCCCCAATCTGCTCTTTTGCTGAAGTATAAATGCCCTGCGTCCGCGCCAGTTTTTCTTTGTAGATATTGATTTTCTGTTGAAATGTTTCTGCATCTTTTGCCGTATAAGTCTGTGTCAGTTCCTGCCATTCTTCTTCCGCCAGATCACGTTCTGTCAACAATTCTGCGTATTCTGTCTGGCGCTGCTGCCGCGCTTCCACAAGCTTCGGGAGTTCCTCCCGATAGCGATTTTCCAGCGCCTGCACCTTATCCAGCGTCTGTCTTGCCCGCTCCGTCAGCTTCGCTGCCTTCGCATAGACTTCCTCCGCTTGCATCTTGGCTGCATTTACGCTTTCTAACTCATGCTCCGCCTCTTCTTTCGATGTAAAAGTAAGCGAACCGGTAAGATTTTTTAATACCGCACGGCTGCTCTCAAGCTCTGTCTGTACATTTTGCTGATATTTCTTTGCTTTCTGTAATGCTTCTTCCAGCTGCACTTTTTCAGTTTCTGCATTCTGCAACTGATTTTGCACTTTTTTCAACAACTTTACATCTGCAAGCAGTTGTTTTCCTTCTAATTCAAGTTCTTTTTGACTACCTTCTACAACCGCCTCTGCCAAAGCAAATTCCATCGTTTCCGGAATTTCTTTTAAGCTGTTCTTCATATGTCCGAACAACTTTTCAACCGCATTTTCTGCAATCTGCTCTTTCTCATCTGCCAGCGCACCTGCGGCATGCGCTTTCGACGCACAAGCCTCCTGCTCTGCCTGCAGTTTCTCGATTTTCAGGCTCATCTCATCCAGTTTTTCCCGGGTGATCTCACTGTGCTCCTCCGCAAGTTCGCAGGGAGCTGGATGCTCCACAGAACCACACACCGGACATGGCTGCCCCGGTTTTAACTGTTCCTTTGCAATCAGCCCCGCCTGCATGTTGAAAAAAATCTGACGCATGTTTTCGTATCTGCCATGTGCTTCCTGATAGCTCTTGCTGGCTTCTGAAAACGCTTTCTGCTCAGCTTCTACCACTTTCTTTTGTTTTCCCAATTCCTCATGCAGTTTCTTTGCTTCTTTTACTTCCTCTGCCAACGCTTCTGCTTCTTTTTTCTGATTTTCCCAGTAAGCCAGCTTCGTCGGTGCATCTTTTTTTGCTTCCTCCTGCGCTTTCCACTGCTGAATCCGAGTCTCTAATTGTTTCTGCTTTTCTTCTGCCTCTTTTGCTGCCTGTTCTGCTGATTTCTGCTCCGCTTCTTTTTTCTGTATCTGCGCCGTCACATCTGCAACCTTCTGGAACGTCTCAAGTGCTTGATTGACACGCTCTGCCACACGATTGTATGCCGCATTCTGCTTCTGCTGTTTTGCTCCGGCTGTTTTTTCCTGTTTCACAGTTTCCTGTACATTTTTCAATAATTCCGGCATCTGCTGCTCACAGTTTTGGAGCTCTTTTTCGGTATTTTCGATCAATTGCATGCTATCCTGCAAACGCTTAAAACCACTCTGAATCTCATAGGCACTGCGAATCTGCCCGGTCAACACTTCCTTTTTTTTTATCTGCTCCGCTTGCTCTTTGCACTCATCCAGAACTGTATTTGCCTGCTCCAGCTGCTGATACGCCTGCAAAAGCTGCTCTGCTTTCGCAAATTTCTCCTGCGTCTGGTTTCTTTCCAGCTCTGCTGCCTGAACCTGCACTTTTATCTCCTGCTGCTTTTCCTGCAAATATGCGCACAAATGCTCCAATTCTTCCAGCAGCTTCTCCATATCGGTCACAAGAAACCGTTCCGAACGGATCACTTTTTCCTTGAGTTCCCGCACAATGTCCGCACGCTGATACGGTTCCGGTATTTCGATATGTCCGGCTTCGGTCTGGCACTCGGTGCGGATCACCGCGATTTCCTGCTGTTTTTCCTTGCGGCGTTGTCCCAATTCTTCCACAATTTTCTGATATGGTTCTGTATTGAACAGCTTTCGGAAAATGACCTTTTTCTCGTCGGATTTTGCCCGCAGCAATTCCATAAATTCCCCTTGGGCAATCATGGCAACCTGCATAAACTGCCCCTTGGTCAGCCCCAGAATCTCCACCAGTTTCTCATCCGTTTCCTTTTTATTCTGGGAAAATTCCGTCTGATCCGGCAAAATCAGGGATACTGTCTCTTTTTCTTCTTTCGTTCCGGTTCCGCGTTTCAACGGACGGATATGCCGCGGGGTTCTACGCACCGTATAAACCTGTCGGTTGGCGCCATCTCCTTCTGAAAATGTCAACTCCACGACAGGATCTAAATCCGGCTTTGCATACTGACTCTGCAATTCATTTCCGCTTTTTTTATTTGCACCGGAACTCGCTTCTCCATACAAAGCAAATACGATTGCATCAAAAATCGTCGTCTTTCCCGCACCGGTATCGCCTGTGATCAGAAACAGATTCTGCTCCGGCTTTTCAAAATCAATGGTTCCCGGTTTTACATAGGAGCCAAACGCCTGCATCGTTAATTTCAACGGTTTCATTCCGCAACACCTCCCGTAAATACCGTGTTCACCACATCCTGTAAAATTTCTTTTTCCTCGTCTGTAGCATCACCAAGAAACGAACAGCAGATGTCAAATGGATCGATTTTTTCCTGTGCTTTCCATGCCGCTGCATAATCCCGCTGCGTCAGCATTTCCCGACGGATTTCTAACAAATATGGAAATGCCGCTCGAATCCGATCCTGCGTATCAAAATCCGGCTGATCTGTCAATGTCACAGATATATAGTCTTCACAGGACTGCGCCAATACTTCCTCTGTACTTCCTTTCAAAACTTTAATCTGTCGTAACGGTTTTAACGGGAGTACCCGTGTCTGCACCTTACCTTTTTCTCCAAGTTCTACCTCGATCACGCCTTTTTCCTGTCCTGCCTCACTGACAGAACAAGCCAATGGTGTTCCACAATAACGGTAATATTCACTTCCCACCTTCATTGGTTTATGAATGTGTCCCAACGCCGCGTAATCAAACACCTGCAATACTTCCGCAGACACTTCATCAATATTTCCCACAGTATGAATTTCCGAATCCATACGCTCGATTTCATCTGCATCTTTTCCAACCGGCAGATAAAACTGATGACTGACAAACACATTTCGCTCTGACCCATCGATGTCTTCCCGCGCGATCAGGCGTCGGATTGTCTCATCGTAAGACAGATTATTTCCCTTTTCATCTGTTCCCGTAATTTGTTTTACCATGGAAGGTTTCACAAACGGCAACAGATAAAAATTTACCGATCCGTATGCATCCTGCAATATAATTTTTTCCATCCATTCCTCCGGGCGAACCGGTGGCAGACCGATCATATGAAGATTCTGCCGCGCCAGCACATTTCGATAACAGTTTACACGGATGGCGCTGTCATGGTTGCCGCTAATCATCATGATCACAAGATCCGGCAATTTTTCCGTCAGTTCAGAAATAAATCCATCTAATACTTCCATGGCTTCTGCTGACGGAACCGCCTTGTCGTAAATATCTCCGGCGATCACCAGTGCATCCGGCTGTTCCTTCACTGCAAGCTCCGTAATCTGATGCAAAATATATTCCTGATCTTCCCGCAGATCACGGTTGATCAGTTTTAATCCGATGTGAAGATCCGATAAATGAAAAAACTTCATATGATGCCTGTCCTTTACTTATTATTTTGATTTTTCTCATACGATACTACATGTGCAGACTTTTCTGTCCGCACGTTTATATTTCATTATATGATTTGGGTGTCAAAACACCCAAATCTTGATTACACGGATTGTTCCGTGCTTTGCACTCCCACAATCCTTCCCTGTAATCATTATATCAAACATATGTTTTACAGACAATAATGAGAAGTGGCAGAATAACGTTTGCCGCCTCAGCTAACTGATATGCTTTCTGAGAAAAACGTTATTCTGCCACTTCTACTACGTTACGTTAAACCACCTGCTACCTCTACAAATTAATCCACGCCTGCTTCATTTTTTCCATCTTAACTTACACTATTCCAACAAATAATCCGATCAAATGCACAATCAGTGCCGCAATCCATGCAATGACACACTGCCAGATGACTACACCAACCGCCCATTTTGCACCAAGTTCCCGCTTAATGGATGCGATAGCTGCCACACACGGTGTATATAACAGACTGAACACCAGAATAGATGCTGCCGTCAGAGAAGAAATCATTGTTCCGATACTTCCGCCAAACAGTACTTCCATCGTTGATACAACGCTTTCTTTTGCAATAAATCCGCTGATCAGGGAGGTACAGATTCTCCAGTCACCCATACCAAGTGGACGGAAAATCGGCACCAGAATACCAGATATTGCAGCAAGGATACTGTCTGCGGAATCCGCAACCATATTCATATGCAGATCAAAGCTCTGCAGGAACCAAACCACGATTGTTGCGATAAAAATAACCGAAAATGCACGTTGCAGGAAATCTTTGGCTTTTTCCCACAAAAGCTGTGCCACATTTTTTGCTCCCGGTAAACGGTAATTTGGCAACTCCATAACAAACGGAACCGGTTCACCTTTAAATAAAGTTCCTTTATAAAGAAACGCTATTAAAATTCCGACACCGATGCCAAGCAAATATAATCCTGCCATGATAAAGCCACCACGTTTTGGGAAAAATGCACTGACAAAAAATGAATAAATTGGCAGTTTTGCCGTACAACTCATAAACGGTGTCAGTAAAATGGTCATCTTCCGGTCACGCTCACTGGTCAGGGTTCGTGTTGCCATAACAGCCGGAACGGTACATCCAAATCCAATCAGCATTGGTACAATGCTTCGGCCGGAAAGTCCGATTTTTCGCAGCAATTTGTCCATGACAAATGCCACTCTGGCAATATAACCACTATCTTCCATCAAAGATAGGAAGAAAAATAACGTTACAATGATCGGCAGGAAACTTAATACACTTCCCACACCGATAAAGATTCCGTCAATGACAAGGCTGTGCATTGCACCATTGACGTGAGTGGCCGTCATTGCAGCATCCACAAGGCCCGACAGTTTATCAATTCCTATTTCCAGTAATGTCTGAAGGCCGGCTCCTATCACGTTAAAGGTCAGATAAAATACAAGCACCATAATTCCGATGAAACACGGAATAGCCGTATATTTTCCAGTCAGGATCCGGTCAATTTTTTCACTTCGGATCCGCTCTTTGCTCTCCTTTGGCTTTACAACGGTCTGCTCGCACAGACGCTCAATAAAGTCAAAACGCATATCTGCAATGGCTGCACTTCGATCAATTCCACGTTCTGTTTCCATCTGCTGTACAATATGCTCCAGCATTTCCCGCTCATTCTGATCCAATTTCAGCTGTTCCAGAATCAGCGGATCTCCCTCAATTGCTTTGGTTGCCGCAAATCGTACAGGAATATCTGCTGTCTGCGCATGATCCTCAATCAGATGAATCACCGCATGAATACAGCGATGGACAGATCCGTCATGATCACTTTTATCACAAAAATCCTGTCGCAATGGGCGTTCCTGATATTTTGCAATATGCAGTGCATGGGTAATCAATTCATCTACGCCCTGATTTTTAGCTGCAGAAATCGGAATCACCGGAACGCCAAGCAGTGCTTCCATTCCATTGACATCAATAGATCCCTGATTGCCAATTACTTCGTCCATCATATTCAATGCCACAACCATTGGGATATCCATCTCAAGCAGCTGCATCGTCAGATACAGATTTCGCTCAATATTTGTCGCATCCAGAATGTTAATAATCGCCTTCGGCTTTTCATCAAGGACAAAATTTCGTGATACAATTTCCTCACTGCTATACGGAGACATGGAATAAATACCCGGAAGATCCGTCACATCTGTCTCCGGGTGTCCCTTGATGGAACCATCTTTTCGGTCAACGGTAACACCCGGGAAATTTCCCACATGCTGGTTAGAACCCGTTAGCTGATTAAATAATGTTGTCTTTCCGCAGTTCTGATTTCCTACTAACGCATAGGTCAATGTTGTACCTTCCGGCAGTGGATTTTCATCTTTTTTCGAATGAAACTTTCCCGTCTCACCGATTCCCGGATGTTTGGAACCCAGTTCCTTTACTGTGCGCTTATGTTCATTGCTTCGTTTTCCGATCGGATCAATTTCAATCTGATCCGCTTCCGCCAGACGCAGTGTCAGTTCATAGCCGTGAATCTGTAGTTCCATCGGATCTCCCATCGGCGCAAGCTTTACCACCGTCACTTCCGCTCCCGGTATCATTCCCATATCTAAAAAATGCTGACGCAGGGCACCTTCGCCACCTACTGTTTTGATCACCGCACTTTTTCCAATTTCCAATTCTTTTAATGTCATAATGTCTTATTTTCCTCTTATGTTATATTAAATAGCTGTCAGTAATTGAGAAACTTTTCTCATTATAGCATTTTTCTCACAGAATGGAAGTCTCTTTCTTTTTATTGTAAATTATCTTTATTCAAGATATAATGAAAGAAGTCTTAATAAAGGATAACTATGATCATGGATATACAAAAATTGAACGCTTTCCTCTGCGTTGCCAAACATCAAAATTTCACAAAAGCATCTGAGGAACTTTTTATCAGTCAACCTGCACTCAGTAAAAAGATTTCCGATTTTGAGAAAGAATTAGGTGTTAAACTGCTTGAACGTAACAATCGTCTCGTCAATCTGACTCCGGCAGGGAAAACTTTATTTTATGAGGCTCCGACCATTCTGGATGCCCTTGATGGATTAACCAAAAAAGTACAACACATTGGTTCCCATCCAGAAAAGCACCTGCATATCGCATGTTCCGGTGTAGAGTATGCACGTTTCGATCAGATTTTACAGGATTTTCGGGCAGAATATCCCGATATCAAACTGACGCTTGGCTGGCATAACGCTCCTGTAATACGGCAAATGCTATTTTCCAACTTAATAGATCTGACCTTTCAACTTCACATGGAAGTAGAACAGGAACCCGCTATGGACTATATCCCGTTTTATCGTGATGAACTTGCTTTTATTGTCAGCCCATCTCATCCACTTGCTGATTATCCGGCTCTGACATTAGAAGACATGCAGGATGAAACTTATATTGGAATCAAAGGTACCGATATACACTTACCTTATAACGAAACACTTTCCTTTCTCACGGAAAATAATTTTCATCCAAAAGGTGGTTTTTTAATCGCCGATTCTGTAGAAACATTAGTCTTACAGGTTGGTGCCGGTATAGGAATCTCTCATTTAATGGCACAGACAAAACGACGCTTTGGCAATCTTGTAAAATACATTCCAATGAAGGGTGCAACCCGTACCCTGCAGACCGATCTCGTCTGGAACAAATCGAACACAAACCCTGCCATCAAAATTTTTGTAGACTTTGTAAAGCAGAAAAATCTGTCAGAAAATTTTCTTACATAAACCAGATATTACAGCAATATAAAAAGGAGCATCACATCTTTTCTATCAAATGTGATACTCCTCTTTTTGTGGGGTGATTTATACTTATTTACTTAGATAATTCTGTTGCTACTTAGTTTCTGCAAATGCAATCTTTCCTGCATTCTGACCCGAGTATAAGGTAAAACTCATTTCAGATCCAGGGTTTCCATAGAAATTACCAAGCCATCCACTCGCTACAACTCCAGCCGCATATAATCCCGGAATTGGTTCATCGTCATTGTTCAATACATGGAAGGATTCATCAATCTGTACACCGCCAATAAATGTATCAACACCACTCGGACCGGCAACTGCATAAAATGGAGGTTTGCGAATTGCCATTAGATAATATGGATCTTTCATAAATCTGGAATCATGTCCGGCATCGCAGGCTGCATTATACTTTTCTATCGTATTACGCAACGTGTCTTTATCACATCCGATCCATTCTGCGATCTCGTCAAAGTCATTTGCAATTTTTGCTCTTCCGGCTTCCTGCTCATGTATAAAACCTTCATCCAGTTTGTCAATCCACTCAAAAGGATATTTGTCACGACGATTGAAACGTCTTTCCATATAGCCCATTTCAACTTTGTTTTGCTTATACATATCCAAAATATCGGAATCAATAATCGCATAGCAGGTTTTTCCCGGCTGACGGTCAATTGATATACTCTGATACCAGCTATGACTATCCGTATACAAAGACTCGTCTACAAAACGTTTGCCATTTCGATTTACTTTTATTGCATATGGCCGTCTCGGTACCACGCCTACAGCCTCGCTAGCTCCCGGGAAATGATTGTGAGGTCCGATATAAAGTGTTGATAATTTTCCAATCTGTGCCCCGATTTCCTCTGCCATCAACAGACCGTCTCCTGTATTATGCGGAACTTTTGCCATAATACGAACTTTTTTATACTTATCTGTTCCAAAAAAACGTTGGATCAGATTATCATTTGCTGAAATTGAACCCGTCGCAAGAATGGTAGCTTTCGCATGTACAAAAAATTCTCCTTCTGCATTTTCAGCTTTCACACCTGTTACTTTACCATCTTCTACAATCAAATGTTTTGCCCTTGTCTCCGTCAGGATTGGAACGCCTAATTCATCACATCTTTTCTGTAATGCCAGCCACATATTTTTTCCGGTTTCTGAGTCCGCTGTTACATGATGTGTTTTCCGGAGTTTTCCTCTGTTTCCTGTCACTTCCAGAATTTCAGAAAATTCTACGCCGAGTTCTTCCAGCCAACTGATATTGTCCCCAATATGATCATACCAGTCTCTCACCAGAATGCTATTACAATCCCAGTTATAAATAGCCATAACTTCTTTATACATTTCCTCTACCGAATAATCCAATCCTGCTTCTTTTTGTAAATGTGTTCCTATGCCCATAATACCACCGGCCATTTTTGTACATCCACCTGTACTGCCCATTTTTTCCAGAACCAGTACATTTGCACCTGCCTCTGTCGCACGGATTGCAGCCGACAGACCGGCTCCCGATCCACCTACAATACAAATATCTACATTATATTCCATTTCTGCTCCTTATCCTACTAATGGAGTTGCTGTAATCAGACCAAGCACAACGATCAGACACAGACTGTAAATCCATAACATTAAAAATACTTTATTTTTACGCTCTTTTTTTACAAATGACAGATTCATGGATCCACCGGAAGAAATCGGTGCAATACCTGCCAAAATAGCACCTGTCATAATGCAGGAGAACAGTTTTGTCGCTGTCAATCCTGTTGCTGCGGAAATTCCTGCTACTGCCGGGAAGAACAGTGGGAATACGACAGCTGTAGAATCTGATACAAGACTTACCAGACCGGAAATAATTGTAATTACCGGTGCGATCAGAGATGTATTGGAAATACCGCTGATCAGTCCGGACAGATATTCGCCAAGTCCCATTGCGCTGCAAACAGCTACTAATGTTGCACAGCCGCCTACCAGAATAATTGTACTCCACGGAACCTGCTCTTTTAATACAGTCTTCTCATCTCCAAGTTTTAACAATACTGCTAAGACAATTCCAATAGAATATACCATCAGTACATCCATGCCGTTTTTCAAAATTCCAAATAGTGCAACCTGAGGTGCAACGAGATTTAAGATCATTGGAATTACAAATAATAATACACAAAATACAATTAAAATAAGGTTTTTCTTAATCTGTGGTGTTGGTGCTCCCGGACGCTGAACATCTCCGGATACTTTCATTTTGTAACCACCGAAAATAAAGTACACTGCAATAAAGCAAATTACACTTACGATTACGAAATTAAGCCAGATTCTTGGTAAGAGCGTTGCTCCCTGACCTTCAAATCCAAACATATCAAACAGACCTTTTGCAATGATTCCAATAGAACCAATTGGAGAAGTACATCCAGCTCCCAGAGCAAGTGAATGGCCTGTCAATACAACCATTTCAGAAATGCCGGACTGATAACAGATTTCAATAAATACCGGAACAAGGAATACTGTTACAGCACCCGGATTAATACCAATTGCCATCATTCCAAAATCTACTAAGAAAAAGATGATCGGAAGTAATGCCGGACACTTTCTTGCAGAGTATATTGCCCAGTCTGCCATATACTTGGCTGTTCCTGTGACAGTAGCAAAACCATAGAAAAATGTTACAATTATCATCTGTAAAACAACTGAAATCGGCCAGTGCATATAAATCTCAGATGGTCTCATATGAAATATAAAGATTCCAAGAAAACTTGCTGCGATCAATGCAAGCACACCTATATTTGTATTAAATTTCTGTCCTATTACAATACAAATTGCAAGTGCAATGATTGTAATGATACATATTGTTAACCCTGACATACTCATTCTCCTTTTTTTGTACGTTTTCCGCCGTTACCACATACGATTTTCAATATCGTATTCGGTTTTTCCAACCACATCTTCAAAATCTCTGAATGCCCAGTCTGCATCTTTTTCGTCCCATGTATCATATGGTTTTGGATAACGCGGAACCGGAACCTTTCGCTCTGTCTGTTTATATGGCTGATGGAATTTCATTGGTTTATGAAATGGCATATCCACATTATCTTTACGCTTCTGATAACTTGCTTTATCTGCCACAGCCGCTGTATCATCCACCCAGCTTTTATAATAGTCGCATCTCATATCTCTGAACCATTTCAGATGCCAAATTTTCCATTCCCCATTGATTTTAATGAAATCAGCACTGTATTTTCCCCAACACCAGTATGCTTCCATTTTTGCCTTTTCCGGAATATAACACTCTGGCGGAACATGTGAATGATCTTCATAATATGTTTCTAATCCAGGTGACATAAACACTGCTTTTGCTGTTTTTCCATCTTTTGCAACTTCAATGATCGGTGTTGTAATACAATGCATAAAAAATGCACCTTTTGCAAATCTTGCGGAACCAAGGATTTTCAAAAATACCGTTTCAATACCTTCACGTCCGACAAATACTCCGGAATCCCCAACATCCATGCTTACATCCGGCATATCAAGTGCAAATACATTTAATTTTTCTGGAAACAGAATTGGATAATGTAAATATTCATACTGACACATCACATTCTGAATTTCCTGAACATCTTTCAGACGCTGTAACTCTTGTTTATCCGCTTTCTGAATTTCTAATTCCTGCTTTAAATCCTCAATCTGTTCCTGCAATTGTTCTAATATAGCCATTTTACCTCTCCTTTACCTTCTTAACCCATTATACACTACTTGCGGCCACAAGTTTTTATATGTCTATTGTACGGATCAACCCGGGTAATGTAAAATACCATAAAAATATCGCATTATAATTTTTTTGTATGATCAGCTTGTTACAAAAAAGATGCATATCTGTCTTATTTACAATAAAACAGACATGCATCCTGTATTTTTACTACATATATTTCTTCTAAATATGATTTGCCACTTCAAAAGCATCCCAAATGCCATACATGATATTGCTTACATTCTTCGCATCACCTAACAGATAAATTTCCGGAATATCAAATTGAAGTTCTTCATATAATCTATTTTCTGACTGATATCCAACGGATAAGATTACACTGTCACACTGCAGGGTCTGCTCCGCACCATTCTGCTCCACAGTGAGTATACCATTGGTGTAGCCTTTCACTTTCCCATTTAATAATTCTTTTACTCCATGGAATGGCAGCAATCGCAGTAACATATCATGATTTGCATGACATAACGGACCATTTACTGCCATCAACTGACCCAGAGCCTCGACGATGGTTACATTCTTCCCATGCTGTGCCAACCAAAGTGCGGTTTCACATCCGACCAGTCCTCCGCCAACTACAACAGTTGTATCTCCACAGTCTTTTTCCTTCATCAGTACTTCTGCTGCAGTATATACTTTTTCATCATCTCCCAGAGAAAAACGTTTTGGTATGGATCCGGTTGCGATGATCACAGTATCATACTGCTGCCCTAACACATCTTCTTTCTTCACCTCTGTGCCATAATGTATCGGCACTCCAAGGATTTCCATCTGATGTGTATACCATTTTGCAAGTTCCAGATCATCCTCTTTAAATTCCGGTGCTCCACCTGGAAGCAGATTTCCGCCAAGTACCGGATCTTTTTCAAAAATCTCCGGCTTATGACCACGAATTGCAAGTACCCTTGCAGCTTCACATCCAGCCACACCACCACCGATAATCATAACTTTTTTCGGTTTTAAAATTGGTTCATATGCTGTCACCCGTTCTCTGGCAGCCTGCGGATTTACGGCACAATTGATCATGGAATATTCCTGTACACGTCCCATACAGCCTTCCTGACAGGAAATACATGGGCGGATTTCCACAACTCTGCCGGCACGAAGTTTATTGACATAATCAGGATCTGCCAATAGTGGTCTGCCAAGGCTCACCATATCACATTCATTATTTTTAACAGCCTCTACTGCCATGTCCGGATTATCCATTCTTCCAGCACACAACACAGGAACATCCACAACTTCTTTCACCATTTTACAATACGGACGATACAGCCCTTTTTCCATATACATTGGCGGATGATTCCACCACCATGCATCATAAGTTCCAACATCCGTATCCAGTGCATCATAACCATAAGAAACAAGTAATTTTGCAGCTTCCAGTCCTTCTTCAATATCACGGCCTTTTTCTTCAAAAGATTCTCCCGGAAGCGCACCCTCTCTCCAGTCTTTGATCATACTCTTTACACTGAAACGAAGTACAACCGGAAAATCATCGCCACAGCGACGCTTGATTTCTTCCACAACCTCTTTCGCAAAACGCAGCCGATTTTCCAAACTGCCGCCATATTCATCCGTTCTCTGATTAAACATGGAAATTGCAAACTGATCCAGCAGGTATCCTTCATGAACAGCATGGATTTCCACACCGTCAAAACCGCCTCGTTTTGCATTATAAGCTCCATCTCCAAAAGATTTCACAATACTGCGGATTTCTTCTTTCGTTAATGGGCGACAGACTTTATCCAGCCATCGGTGTGGTATCGCAGATGGTGCCACCGGTGGAAATTCGCCAAGATTCGTCGGTATCGTCACGCGTCCAAAGCCTGCTGACATCATCAGAAACACCTTGCTTCCATAGGCATGTATGCGTTCTGTCATTTCCTTACTTGTTCTGATAAAGTGCACCGGATTATAAGTTGAATTCGGACAGTTTGGCATACTCTGCGTCTCTACTTCACAATCCGAAAAAGTAACTCCGGTAATGATCAGACCTGTACCGCCTTTTGCACGTTCTGTATAATAATCGATTCCTCTCTGATTAAAGCCGCCCTGCGCATCAGCCAGCCCAAGCGGTCCCATCGGAGCCAGCGCAAACCGGTTTTTTATGGTTACAGAACCGACACGCACCGGCTGATATAATTCTCTGTATTTCATGTCTGCTTCCTTCCTTCTGCCTTTTTTATTCT
The DNA here is from genome assembly GCF_934295145.1 of uncultured Eubacterium sp. Classification (GTDB taxonomy): domain Bacteria; phylum Bacillota; class Clostridia; order Lachnospirales; family Lachnospiraceae; genus Eubacterium_I. The sequence continues at coordinate 43,685 of NZ_CAKRAS010000023.1, forward strand.
GCATTTATTATAAATTGACAAAAGGGATTCTGCATAGCAACAATCTGTTGAGAACTAACAACTGATTGTTTCATTGACGCTATTCTCTGTTTAAATATTCATGAAATAGCTTTACTGCACTGTAATCTTTCATAGAAGTCTTATAGCAACTGTACACTTCCCATTTAATCTTCTCATCAAACGGAACTGCATGCAAATGTTCCATCTGAAATTCATTTTTAACAAATTCCGGTACTACAGCAAGTCCGAATCCTTCCCTGCATAATTTATATTGTGAACTGACATCCGATGTCTTTGCTATAATCTGTGGGAAAAATCCCCTTGCCTTACATGCATCAACCAGATTGTGAAAAATATGAAACTTTTCATTCAACAAAATGATTTTTTCGTTTTTTAACTGCTCCAGACAAATACTTTTTTCCTGATACAATTCATGCCCGGCATAAACCAGCAACACTAAATTTGTTTCATACTGTTTCTTTACAGTCACCGTAGCTTCATTCCACGAACCTACTACAAATCCATATTCTATTTCAGATTTTATCAGTTTATCTCGAACTACTTCATTCTCGTATTCCGCCCATTCCACTTGTATATCCGGATAACACTCCATAAACTCTTTCAAAACAGAAAACGGAAGTAAGTTAAGAATTCCATTTGCACATCCAATACGCAGCGTTTTCTGCCCCAATCCATTGTGTTGCATTGCTCTTTTTATCTCATCATATTCCAAAATCAATCGCTGTGCCTTTTCATTCAAAATATGTGCGCTCTCTGTCGCATGCACTCCGTTTTTCGTTCTTTCAAACAAAATTGTATCCAATTCCTGTTCCAGATTTTTAATATTCTTACTCAATCCCTGCGGTGTAATAAATAATTTTTTTGCCGCCTGACTGATACTATTTTCCTGATATACAGTCAGAAAACTTTTTAAATCTTTCTCATTCATTTTCTTTGCCCCGATCTTTCAGCAATCCCACTGATATTTCTTCATATCCACGCATCCATTTTCTTTGAATGTCACGCCTTCATCTTCTAAAAGGAAACGCTGTTCCCTCCATCCCGGTGCTGTCCGTCCCATATGATTTACCACTCGATGACAGGGAAATTCACCATAATACTCCGCATGGGAAAGCACCCGTGCCACCAATCTGGAATTTTTCTCTCTGCCGATCAAACGGGCAATCTGACCATAAGTAGCCACATTTCCTTCCGGTATTTCCTCTACCACAGATAATATCTCGTATGCAAGATCATCATCTAATACTTTCTCTGCTTTCATATCACAATCCGCTCCTCGTTATATCACCTTTCTCTACTACTACAATATATTTATGGTTAATATCCCTTACAGCCAGTAAGGAATTATCCATCTTGTTGCTTAAGCTGTTAGA